>CBFCWZ010000083.1:0-12121 GCA_965601935.1 uncultured Ilumatobacteraceae bacterium | reverse complement strand
CCGGGGCCTCCGGCACGGTCTCCATCCACTCGCCGAGCTTCGACTTGTCGTGGAGCAGATCGGCGATCTTCGGCTCGGAGTACTCGTACTCGGGGCTCCAGAACAGGGCGTCGAACGGGCACACCTCGACACAGATGCCGCAGTACATGCACAGCGCGTAGTCGATGTCGAAGCGGTCGAGGTGGTTCACCTGACGCGGCTTGCCACCGGCTCGGCGGGGCGGTGCCAACTGCTTGTGGCCCTCGATGTAGATGCACCAGTCGGGGCACGACCGGGCGCACAGCATGCAGGCCGTGCAGTTGTCCTCGCGGAGCGCGATGACACCGCGGGCCCGGACGGGAGGTGCCTCCTTCTCGTGCGGGTACTGGATGGTGCTGGCACCCTGGGTGGCAGTACGCAGGAGCGTCTTCCCGGTGACACCGAGACCCTTGAGTAGACCTGGAACCTTCGGCATCAGACCGCGACCTTCAGGATCGCCGTGACGGCGATGTTGGCGAGTGAGACGGGGATGAGCACCTTCCAGGCGAACGCCTGGAGCTGGTCCTCACGGAAGCGGGGGTAGCTGAAGCGGACCCACATGATGATGCCGGTGAGCACGAGCATCTTGGTGAACATGATCAGCGGGCCGACCACGTTCATCCAGTCGGCGACGCCGTCGATGCCGTCCCAGTCGAACCAGGCGAACGGGACACCCCAGCCGCCGAGGAACAGGACCGAGGCGATGAGAGCGAACACGCCTGCGGTGGCGAACTCGGCGATGAAGAAGATGAGGAACCGGAAGCCGGTGTACTCGGTCATGTAGCCCGACACCAGCTCGGATTCGGCGATCGGCATGTCGAACGGGGGCTGGGTCAGTTCGGCCTGCACGGCGATCATGAAGATCAGGAAGCCGACGATCTGGGTGAAGATGAAAGGGTTGCCGATCCAATCGATCCCGAAGATCGAGCCCTCGTTCTGGGCTGCCACGATGCCCTGGAGGTTCATCGTGCCGGCCTGGATGACGACACCCAGGGTGGCGAGGACCATCGGGAGTTCGTAGGCGATGAGCTGGCCCGCAGCACGCAGACCGCCGAGCAGCGAGTACTTGTTCGCACTGGCCCAGCCGGCGATGAGGATGCCGAGCACGCTCAGCGACGCCACGGCCAGGCCGTAGAAGATGCCCGTTTCGAAGTTGGTGAAGTAGGCGTCGGGACCGAACGGGATCACCGCCACCAGCAGGAACGTCGACACCAGGACGACGAGCGGCGCGGCCTTGAAGATGGGCTTGTCGGCGTTGTCGGGGGCGATGTCCTCCTTCTGCATCCACTTGCCGACCTCGGCAACCAGCTGCAGCGAGCCATAGGGACCGGCCTCCATGGGGCCGAGCCGGCTCTGCATGAACGACATCATCTTGAAGAGGAACAGGTAGACGATCGTGCCCGCAGGCAGGAGGACGGCGACCAGCCCGCCCAACACGCGGAGCAGCGACTGACCCCAGTAGGGGATCTCGACGGCCAGTTGGATCATCAGCGATCGATGTCTCCGAGGATGAAGTAGAGCGACGCCAGGATGGTGATGATGTCAGGGACGTAGACGCCCTTCAGCACCCACGGCGTGATCGAGATGTTGTTGAAGCTGGCCGAGCGAATCTTCACCCGGAACGGCCCGAGGTCGCCCTTCGACACCACGTAGTAGCCCATCTCGCCGAGCGGGTTCTCGGTGGAGACCCAGGCCTCGCCTTCGGGCACCTTGATGATGCGGGGCACCTTGGTCATGACGGGCCCGGCCGGGATCTGTTCGACGAGCTGTTCGACGATCTTGCAGGACTCGCGGGTCTCCTGGAGGCGCACCCAGCAGCGCGCGAAGCTGTCGCCGTCGGGGTGGGTCCACACCTTCCAGTCGGCCTTGTCCCACGCCATCGGGAGGCTCTGGTCGCGGCGCAGGTCCCAGTCGACGCCGCTGGCGCGCAGGTTGGCACCGGACAGGCCGAACGACTTCGCCACCTCGGGCGGGATCACGCCGACGCCGCGGGTACGGCTCTGGAAGATCTCATTGCCGAAGAGCAGGTCGTCCATCTCGTCGCAGAAGGCGATGAGCTTCTTCATGACCTGCTTGGTCTCTTCGATCCAGCCGGCGGGAAGGTCGTCCTTCAGGCCGCCGATGCGGTCGAAGTTGGGGTGGAAGCGTCCGCCCGTGGCTCCCTCGATGAGGTTGAGGACGTACTCGCGGTCGCGGAAGGCGAGGAACACCGGGGTGACCGCGCCCATCTGCACACCGAGGTCGCCCAGGAACAGGCCCACGTTGGCGATGCGGCTCAGCTCGAACAGGATCGTGCGGATCACCTGGGCGCGTGGCGGCGCCTCGATGTCCATGAGCTTCTCGGCGGCGAGGATGAACGGCACCTCGTTGGCGAAGCTGCCCAGCCAGTCGATGCGGTTGACCAGCGTGGTGACCTGGGGGAACGTGCGGACCTCGGTGAGCTTCTCGTACCCGCGGTGCATGTACCCGGCGGAGGGCTCGGCCCAGACGACCTGTTCGCCGTCGAGGCGGGCGATGATGCGCAGCGTGCCGTGGGTGGCCGGGTGCTGCGGGCCGATGTTGAGGGTCATGCCCTCGGTCTCGAGTTCGACGTTGAGGCGCGCGTCGGCGGCCTGGCTGGCGATGTACGACAGCTGTTCGCGATCGCTGAGCGCCGTCACTCTGCTGCGTCCTTTTCGGCGATGGGCTCGTCCGCGGGCTGCTCGTCGTCGGGTTCCGGGATGGGCTCGACGTCGACGATGCCGGGCCACGGCTTGACCATGCGGGCCAGCAGCGGGAAGTCCTTGCGCAGCGGGTTCCCCTCGAAATCGGTGGGGAGGTACATGTTGCGGAGGTCGGGATGGCCGTCGAAGCGGATGCCGAACATCTCGTGGCATTCCCGCTCGTGCCAGTTGGCCCCGGCGAAACTGTTGACCCATGTGCCGACCACGGGATCGTCGTCGGGCACGTCGGCCTTCACGGTGACACCCACGTGGCGGTCGAGGTCGGTGAGACGGGCGAACACCTGCAGGCGGGTCTCGCCCCCGGTGACACCCTGGCGGATCTCGGTGTCGGGTTCCTCGGGTTCGGCGGTCGGGTCGTCCTCCCCCTTGCCGTACGGCGAGGGCAGCCAGTCGAGACCCGAGAGGAAGCAGAAGTAGCGGAACCCGGCGGCCTTCAACGCCTCGGCGGTGTCGGCCCAGGAATCGGTGGCCACACGCACCCACACGTCGTCGCCCGGATCGACGTGGGAGTCGATGAGGCCCTCGCCGAGCCGCTCGCGCAGGTCGTCGACGATGCCGTCCCGGAGCGCGTCCGGCTCGGGTGCCGGTGCCGCCTCCTCCTCGGTGGCGGTGGTGTCACTCAATGGGCCCTCCACCCACGACGATGGGCTCGGAGTCTTCACGGCGAGCCCACGGGGCCTTCGGCTGCGGGTCGGTCGTGATGCCGTGGGTGGTGGCCGACTGGTCGCCGCCCACCTCGGTCCAGTCGCCCGACGATTGCTCCTCGCCGAGCCACTTGGCCTGCATGTCCTCGTTCTTGATGCGCTGCTGCAACAGGACGATGCCCTCGAGCAGGGCCTCGGGACGGGGCGGACAACCAGGGACGTACACGTCGACCGGGATGATCTGATCGACACCCTTGGTGACCGAGTAGCTGTCCCAGTAGGGACCGCCACAGTTGGCGCACGAACCCATCGAGATGGCGTACTTCGGCTCGGGCATCTGCTCCCACAGCCGCTTCACGGCGGGAGCCATCTTGTCGGTGACCGTGCCCGAGACGCAGACGAAGTCGGCCTGGCGCGGGCTGGCCGGGAGCGGGATGACGCCGAGGCGCATCACGTCGTACCGCGGCGACGCGAACGCGGCGCCCATCTCGATCGCACAGCAGGCGAGACCCCACTGGTACACCCACATCGAGTACGAGCGAGCGGTGTTGAACAACTTGGTGAGTGGGGCCGGCATCCGGCCCTTCTCGACTAGACCCATCGGAGGAGGCCTCGCTTCCACGCGTAGACGAGCCCGTCGAGCAGCAGCACGATGAAGATCAGCATGGCGATGAGGCCGAATGCCCCGTACCGCTCGATCGACGCCGCCCACGGGAAGAGGAACACCGCTTCGACGTCGAAGATGACGAAGAGCAGCGCATAGACGTAGTACCGGACCTGGCTCTGCGACCAGCCGATGCCGACCGGGTCGGAGCCCGACTCGTAGGCGATGTACTTCTCGGCGGAGGGGCGCGTCGGCCGCACGGCCGCAGCCAGACCGAGGAGCAGGCCGCCGACCACGAGCGCGGCAAGCGCGAACCAGACAACGGTCAACCAATCGCGGAAGAAGAGCGACATCGGGGCACGAAGATATCAGTCGACCCGAATTCCACCCCAAACCTGAGGAATCCGCGTCCGATCGATTCGCGTGCGCCCGATACCTTCACCCCGGTGACCCGGCCGCGCGGACAGATCCTCCTGGTCATCCTGTCCGCCACCTTGACCGGGATCATGGGCAATACCCTGATCGCGCCGTCGATCCCCGACATCCTGGACGACTTCGACGTCGGCGACGGCGGTGCCGGGCTGATCATCGCCGCCACCGCCCTCCCTGGGGTGTTCCTCGCCCCGGTGATCGGTCTGTTGGCCGACAGGTACGGCCGGCGCAACCTGCTGGTGCCGTGCATGGTCCTGTTCGGCGTCGCCGGCCTCGGCGTCGCCGCCGCACCCACGTTCGAAGTCCTGCTGCTCGCACGGCTCGGCATGGGCATCGGCGCGGCCGGACTGATCAACCTGGGGGTCGTGCTCATCGGTGACCATTGGGACGGGGCCGACCGCACCCGTCTCATCGGCCGCAACGCCGCGTTCCTCACGGCGATGGTCGCCGTACTCCCGCCGATCGGCGGCACCATCGCCCAGTTCGCCGGATGGCGCGTCGCCCTCCTCCCCTACACCCTGGCCATCCCGTTCGCCGTGTTCGCCTGGTGGACGCTCGACGACCACCGACCAGGTGCCGGTGTCGGCCTGGGCGAGCAGCTACGTCGGGCGGGCGACGTGATCCGGCAACCGAGCATGATCGTCGTGTTCGCCGGCGGAACGCTCCTGTTCGTCCTGATCTTCGGTGCGTTCCTCGCCGCCGTACCGATCCACCTCGAAGAGGAGTTCGGCTTCGAAGCAGGTTTGCGCGGCGCCTACCTGGCCATTCCGGCCATCCCCTCGACGTTGGCCGCGTTCAATCTCGAACGACTGCAGGTCGCGCTGGGGACGCGTGGGATTCTCGTGGCGTCGGGCCTCTTCCTCACCGTCGGCTTCGCACTGATGGGAACGGTCCAGACCGCCGCACTGTTCGCGCTCGGAGCCTTCATCTACGGGTTCGGGGAAGGAGCCACCCTCCCGACCCTGCAGAACATCGCTGTCTCGACCGCCTCGGTCGACGTACGCGGCGCCGTGATGGCCGTGTTCATCTCGTCGACCCGGCTGGGGCAGACGATCGGACCACTCGGAGCTGCCGCGATCTTCGAGGCCACGTCCACCTCCACGGCGCTGCTCGTGGGCGCGGCGATCGCCGCCGTTCTCGCGATGCTCTTCATGTTCGGGCCGTTTCGCGCGCGGCCCGCCGGGTGAGTCCGTGGACGGCCCTTGGATCGACCCTCGTTCGAGCCGGTAGCCTCTCCGCAACGCCGTTCCCAGAGGGGTCTGGCGTGTTGTACACACACAACAGGTACTGTTCCGGCCATCGGAACGGGGGGACTTCCGACCTGCGAGATCGGGCCCCGGCCATTCCTCTGGGAGCGTTCATGAGCGACGAACAGGGCATTGCCGGCGACGGCGAACCCGACGACGACATCGATCTGGCCACGTTGAGCGACGAGGACCTCGTGCTGCAGATGCACGACGACCTCTACGACGGGCTGAAGGAAGAGATCGCCGAGGGCACCACGATCCTGCTCGACCGCGGGTGGGGTGCCGACAGGGTGCTCAACGAGGCGCTCGTGGAGGCGATGCGCGTCGTCGGCATCGACTTCCGTGACGGGATCCTCTTCGTGCCCGAGGTGCTGCTCGCCGCCAACGCGATGAAGGCGGGGATGGCGATCCTCCGTCCGCTCCTCGCCGAGACCGGTGCCGAGGCCGTCGGCACGGTCGTCATCGGCACCGTGAAGGGCGACATCCACGACATCGGCAAGAACCTCGTGGCGATGATGCTCGAGGGCGCTGGTTTCGACGTGTTCGACCTCGGCATCAACACCGACGTCGACGAGTTCCTCGCGGCCATCGAACAGCACCGACCCGACATCGTCGGGATGTCCGCCCTGCTGACCACGACGATGCCCTACATGAAGGTGGTCATCGACACGCTCGGCGAGAAGGGCATGCGGGACGACTACATCGTCCTCGTCGGCGGTGCGCCCCTCAACGAGGAGTTCGGCGAGGCCATCGGCGCCGACGCCTACTGCCGCGACGCGGCGGTGGCGGCGGAAACAGCCAAAGAGCTGGTCACGGCGCGCCGAGTCGCTGCCGAGCCCGCCGGACCGTCCGTCGCGACCTGACGGAGGGTGGTCCGATGGACACGACGTCGACGCAGTCGACACTGATCATCGCCTGCGGCGCGCTCGCCCGCGAGCTGCTCGCCATCTCCGAGTTGGACGGCCTCGACGGGCTCACGGTGGAGTGCCTGCCCGCCGAACTGCACAACCGGCCGAAGGAGATCCCCGAGGCGGTGCGCGGCCGGATCCGCCGCGCCGAGGGATACGACCGCGTGTTGGTGGGCTATGCCGACTGCGGCACCGGCGGCCTCCTCGACGCGGTCTGCGAGGAGGAGGGCGTGACGCGGCTGGCGGGGGCGCACTGCTATGAGTTCTTCGCCACCTCACCGCAGTTCGCCGCCCTGCAGGATCACGAGATCGGCTCCTTCTACCTCACCGACTTCCTCGTCCGGCACTTCGACCGCATCGTGTGGCAGGGGCTCGGCCTCGACCGCCACCCCGAACTGCGAACGGCGTACTTCGGCAACTACACGCGCCTCGTGTACCTCGCCCAGACCGACGACGAGGACCTGCGCGCGCAGGCAACAGAGGCCGCGGAGCGGCTCGGACTCGAGCTCACCGTGGTCGACACCGGCTACGGCGACCTGCGCACCGAGGTGGCCGATTTCGCCAGCGCAGCCGTCAGCCTGACGAAGCGGCCGCAGTGAACGAACGACGCTCGGGAGCCCGCCGCGGGCGCCGCCAGACGCGGTCGATCACCCTCATCTCGTGGCGCGACATCCCGGCGCAGCTCACCGCCCGCGACGGCTCCGAACAGCACAAGGTGCTCCTCCACGCCCGCTTCCAGCACGCCATCGACCGCGCCGCCGCCGTGGCCGGCCTGACCTCCACCGACGACTACGTCCAGGAGTGGACCAGCACCCCACAGCCCATCGATTCAGGCGAACTCTCTGCCCAATTGGACCAACTCGCCGCTTCAATCGAGGCCGACCACCCCCGTGACCGTCTCGAGGCCCTCGTGGCCTCCGGTGGTCTGAACCCCCCAAGGAACCCTCTGCCATGACCGACACCGTGATCAGCTCCGCCACCCAGGAGGTCGTGATCGGGTTCGACCGACCCTTCGTGATGATCGGTGAACGGATCAACCCCACCGGGCGCAAGCTGCTCGCCGCCGAGATGAAGGACGGCGACTTCAGCCGGGTCTCGGCCGACGCCGTCGCCCAGGTCGCCGCCGGGGCCCACATGCTCGACGTGAACGCGGGGATCCCCCTCGCCGACGAACCGGCGCTGCTGGCCCAGGCGATCCAGCTCGTGCAGTCGGTCACCGACGTGCCCCTGTCGATCGATTCGTCGATCATCGAGGCGCTGGAGGCCGGCATCGAGGTGTACCGGGGGAAGCCCTTGATCAACTCGGTCACCGGTGAGGACGAGGTGATGGAGCGGGTCCTCCCACTGGTCGCCCGCCACGGCGCGGCGGTGGTGGCGATCTCGAACGACGAGACCGGCATCTCCGAGGACCCCGACGTGCGCTTCGAGGTGGCGAAGAGGATCGTCGAGCGCGCCGCCGACCACGGCATCCCCCGCTCCGACGTCGTGGTCGACCCCCTCGTCATGCCGATCGGCGCGATGGGCCAGGCCGGCCAGCAGGTGTTCCGGCTGGTGCGCCGTCTGCGCGGGGAACTGGGGGTCAACACCACCTGCGGCGCGTCGAACGTCAGCTTCGGTCTGCCCAACCGCCACGCCGTCACCGGCACCTTCCTGTCGATGGCGATCACTGCAGGTATGACCAGCGCGATCATGAACCCGCTCCACGCCGAGGTGAAGAACATGGTGATGGCCGCCGACGTGCTGGCCGGCCACGACCAGGATTGCGCCGCGTGGATCGCCGCCAACCGCGAGGGCGGAGAGGCGCCCACAGGTGGCGAAGGTCGCCCCCGCCGACGCGGCGGACGACGCGCCCGGCTCGAGGGTTCGTGACCACCCACCGTGTCGTCTTCGCCCCTTCGGGCCTGGAGGCGCGGGTCGCCGACGGCACCTCGGTGCTCGACGCAGCGCGCTCGGTCGGCGCAGACCTCGACTCCACGTGCGGGGGGCGCGGGCTGTGCGGCCGTTGCCAGGTGCTGCCGGTGTCGGGCTCGTTCCCGAAGTGGCAGATCGAATCGGCGGCCGACGCGGTCAGCGACTGGACGTCGACGGAGAGCGAGTATCGGGGCCGACGCCCGCTGGACCACGATCGCCGGCTGGGCTGTGCGGCTCGCGTGCTGGCAAACGTCGTGGTCGAGATCCCAGAGGCCAGCCAGGTTCACCGACCGGTCGTACGGAAGTCGGTCGAGTTGGGAGATCTCGAGGTCGACCCGCTCGTCCACCTCCACTACGTCGAGCTGGAGGCGGGGTCCACCCCGTTCGAGCAGATCCGCGCCGCGCTGCAGAAGCAGTTCGGTGTCGACGTCCGCACCGTGGAGGACGCTGCCGGCGACCAGTTGAACGAGGTCGCACCCGACCGGGCCGTCACGGTCGCCGTGCGCCGCAGCGAGGCGGTGTGCTCCGTCACTCCCGGCTACACCGACGCGGCCTACGGCGTCGCCGTCGACGTGGGCTCGACGACGATCGCGGGGCACCTCGTGGATCTGTCGTCGGGCGAGGTGGTCGCCACCCACGGTCTCATGAACCCCCAGATCCGGTTCGGTGACGACCTCATGAGCCGGGTGTCCTACGTGATGATGAACCCGGGAGGGGCGGACGAACTCACCAGGGTCATCCGCACCGCACTCGACGAACTCGTCGGCGATCTGGCTGCCGCCGCGGGCACGACCCGCGAGCGCATCTTCGACGCGGTGATCGTCGGCAACCCGGTGATGCACCACATCGTTCTCGGCCTCGACCCGACCCCTCTCGGCCAAGCGCCGTTCCCCCTGGCCACCGACGGTGCCGTCCTGACGCGGGCGACGGACCTGCAGATCGACGCCCCCCACTCGGAGGTGTACCTGCTCCCCTGCATCGCCGGCCACGTGGGCGCCGACACCGCTGCGGCCATCCTGGCCGAGGGCCCGCACCGCTCGGCGGCGACACAGTTGCTCGTCGATGTCGGCACGAACGCCGAGATCGTGCTCGGCAGCGAGAACGGGCTCTACGCCGCGTCCAGCCCGACCGGCCCCGCGTTCGAAGGTGCCCAGATCGCGGCCGGCCAACGGGCCACGGCGGGCGCGATCGAACGGGTGCGAATCGACCGCGACACCCTCGAGCCGCGTGTCCGCATCATCGGCTCCGACCACTGGTCGGACGAGGAGGGCTTCGTGTCCGATGCCGAACGACTCGGCGTCACCGGGATCTGCGGGTCGGGGATCATCGAGGTGATCGGCGAGCTGTTCCTCGCCGGCGTCATCGCGACGGACGGCACGATTCGCGGGGAATTGGCAGAGCGCACCACGCGGATCGTCCCCCACGGCCGCACGTTCGCCTACCACCTCCACGGGCTCGCCGACGGGGACGACATCGTCGTGACACAAGACGACGTGAGGGCGATCCAGCTGGCCAAGGCTGCGCTCCGCGCCGGCGTCGACCTCCTCGTGGAGCGCGCCGCCGTCAACGGTGACGACATCGCCACCGTTCGGCTGGCGGGCGCATTCGGGGCCCACATCGACCCGCTCTACGCAAAGGTCCTGGGCCTCGTGCCCGACGTTCCCGTCGACCGGATCCGGTCCGTGGGCAACTCCGCCGGCGCGGGAGCGGTCAGGGCCCTCCTGTCCGCGAGCCAGCGGAGGGAGATCGAGAACACGGTCGCCGGCGTCACCAAGGTCGAGACCGCGGTGGAGCCGCGCTTCCAGGAGCTGTTCGTCGACGCGATGGGGTTCCCCCACACCACCGCACCGTGCCCGAACCTGGAGCGGGAGACCGTTCTCCCCGCGGCGCCGGCGGGAAACGGCTCGACGGGCCGGGCACGACGCTCGGGCCGGTCACGGAACCGCCGCCAGCGGAGCTGACCGCGCCCTCGGCGATCTGTACACTCGCCGCGACTCCCGCGCGGGGATGCCGGGACGACGTAGGAGGGGTGCCGATGACGGAAACCCGCCGGGGTCGACGCTCCGGGGGACGCGCCGCACGTACGGCGGCGCGAGCCCAGGCGCGGCCGACGGCCCCCGCCATCTTGAACCGGGAGATCCCGATCTATTCGCTGGTCTCCGACGAGGCGCTCGACGTCATCGAGTACAACGCCGACACGATCCTCGAGGAAGTGGGGATCGACTTCCGCGGCCATCGCCGGGCCCACGAGTTGTTCGCCGAGGCGGGCTGCGACATCGACGGGGAGCGGGTTCGCTTCCCCCGGGGGCTGGCCAGACGGATCGTCACCGACAACGCTCCCACCAGTTACGTCCAACACGCCCGCAACCCGGAGAGGAACGTCCTCGTGGGCGGCGACGCCACGGTCTTCGCCCCCAACTACGGCTCGCCGTTCGTCTTCGACCTCGACGAGGGTCGGCGCTACGGCACCATCGAGGACTTCTGCAACCTCGTCAAGCTGACCTACCTCGCACCCCATCTCCACCACTCCGGCGGCACGGTCTGCGAGCCCGTCGACGTACCGGTCGAGACCCGTCACCTCGACATGGTGCAGGCCCACCTCCGCTTCAGCGACAAGCCGTTCATGGGGTCGGTCACCTCCGGCCAGCGAGCTGCCGACTCCATCGAACTGGCCCGTATCGCCTTCGGTGGCGACCTCGCCGAGCGCACGGTCATGTCGTCGCTCATCAACGCCTCGTCGCCGCTGGTGTGGGACGCAACGATGCTGGCGGCCGCCGAGACCTACGCCGCAGCCAACCAGGCGTGCATCATCTCGCCGTTCATCCTCGCCGGAGCGATGGCCCCGGCGACCTCCGCGGGTGTCGCCACCCAGACCCTCGCCGAAGCGCTCGCCGGCATGGCGTTCTGCCAGCTCGTCCGGCCCGGCGCGCCGGTGGTCTTCGGCTCGTTCGCGTCGTCGATGTCGATGCAGACCGGGGCACCCACGTTCGGCACTCCCGAGCCGACACTCGTGCTCTACACGGTGGCCGCACTGGCCCGACGTCTCCGCGTGCCCTTTCGCTCCGGAGGGTCGCTCACCGCGTCGAAGCTGCCCGACGCGCAGGCCGCCTACGAGTCGTCGGCGACACTGTTCCCCACGCTCCTGGCAGGGGTGAACTTCGTGTTGCACGCCGCCGGATGGATGGAGGGCGGCCTCACCGTCGGATACGAGAAGCTGATGCTCGACGTCGACCAGCTAGGGATGATGAGCACCCTGGTCGGTGGGCTCGACACCTCCCCCAACGCACTGGCTCTCGACGCCCTGCGCTCCCACTCCCCCGGCGAGCACTTCCTCGGCACCGAGCACACCCTGGCCAACTTCGAGACGGCGTTCCACCGTTCCTCTCTCGCCGACAACTCGAGCTACGAGCAGTGGCAGGAGGACGGCTCGCTCACCGCCGCCCAACGCGCCAACGCAGCGTGGAAACAGGCACTCGACTCCTACGAGCCCCCGCCGCTCGACTCCGCGGTCGACGAGGAGATGCAGGACTTCGTCGCCCGTCGCCGAGCAGAGTTGACCGTGTGAGATCGCGGATACGGTTCGCGTCATGATCCCGATGTTCCACCTCGAACTGACCGAGGAGATGTTGCAGGG
>CBFCWZ010000082.1:0-12305 GCA_965601935.1 uncultured Ilumatobacteraceae bacterium | reverse complement strand
GTCCGACACCAGTTGGGCACAGTGCTCGTCGATCTTCGAGCGGTTCAGGAATCCGTGCCGTGCGTAGGGTTCACGATCGTGGTCGACGAGCGTGAGGTTCTCGGCCACGCTGAACTCGCCGATGGCCCCGTCGCGCATCCGTTCTTCGGGCACGTAGGCGACGCCATGGTCGCGGATCGCCCGGGGCGGCTCATTGGTGACGTCGTTGCCGTCCACCGTGACCGCGCCCGAGTTGACCGGGCGCAGGCCGAACACCGCCTCGGCCAGTTCCCGCTGGCCATTGCCCGAGACGCCGGCGATTCCGACGATCTCGCCGGCCCGCACCTCCAACGAGAGGTCCTTCAGAGCGGCATGGCCGCGGTCGCCGGTCACAGCCAGATCGGAGACCACGAGGCGGGCCTCTCCCGGCTGCTGTGCGGCGACGGTGCGGGTGAGCTCGACGGGGCGCCCCACCATCATCTCCGCCAACTGTTCGCGTGTCGTGTCGGCCGGGGTGGTGTTGCCGACCACCCGACCGTCACGCAGGACAGTGATCTCGTCGGAGAGGGCCATCACTTCCTGCAGCTTGTGTGAGATGAAGACGAGGCCCTTGCCGTCGTCGGTGAGCTGGTGCAGCGTCGAGAACAGTTCATCGACTTCGGGCGGCGTGAGCACCGCCGTGGGCTCGTCGAGCACGAGCAGGCTGGCATCCCGATAGAGCGCCTTCAGGATCTCGGCGCGTTGCCGCTCCCCCACCGCCAGCTGCCAGATGTAGGCATCGGGGTCGATCTGCAGCCCGTACCGCTCCGACACCTCGGTCAACCGCTTCGTGACCGGCCGCATGTCGGCCAGGCCGCGCCGCCCACCCAGACCCAGGGCCACGTTCTCGGCGACGGTGAGCGTCGGCACCAGCATGAAGTGCTGGTGGATCATGCCGATGCCGTGGTCGATCGCATCCGACGGCGAGCCGATCTCGACCGGCTCACCGTCGATGCGGATCTCTCCCTCGTCCGGGCGATAGAGCCCGTAGAGGATCTTCATCAGGGTGGACTTCCCGGCACCGTTCTCGCCGAGAAGGGTGTGCACCTGGCCCGGCAGCACCGTGAGGTCGACGGCGTCGTTCGCCAACACGCCGGGGAAGCGCTTGGTGATCCCGCGCATCTCCAGCATGGGCGTCGGCGCCGCCGGGTCAGACTGCATCATCGGGCCCTGATCACTCCACGCCGGTGCTGATGGACCCGTCGGCGATGCCCGCCGCGGTCTCCTCGGCGGCCGCCTTGACGGCGTCGTCGAGGGGGTAGGCGTCGTTGTACTCCATCACCAGGCCACCGTTCTCGAAGGTCAGGACGAACGACTCGCCGCCGAGCGTGCCGGATCCGATCCCGTCGATGATCTGCTCGAGGGCGACCTCCCAGTGGTACACCTGTGAGGCCACCACGATGTCCTCGCCGAGCGCCGTCTGGTTCGACTGGGTGCCGAACCACGGGATGCCCTCGTCGCTGGCGACACCTGTGGCTCCCACCACCATCTGGGCAGTACCGGTGAGCACGTCAGCGCCGTTGGCCACATGGGCGGTCGCGGCCTCGGAGGCGAGCGCCACGTCGGAGAACGAGTCGATGTAGTTGATGTTCACCTCGATGTCGGGGCTGACCGATGCCACACCTGCGGCGAAGCCGTCGACATAGAGTTTGGCGTCACCCACCTCGATCGGTCCGACCACGCCGACCACGCTGGACTCGGTGAGCGCAGCCGCGATCGTGCCGTTCACGTAGCCGCCCTGGTCGGACGCCGGGGTGTAGGCGTAGACGTTCTCCAGGCCGAAGGTGTCGACGGAAGTTCCCCAGGCGAAGGACACCTCGGGGAAGTCCGGAGCGATCTCCTGCAGCGAGCTGCCGTACTGCGAACCGTGGGCGATCACGAGGTCGTATCCGTCGTCGGCGTAGCCACGGATCGCAGCCGCGGCATCCTCGACGACGAACGTGCCGTCGGTGATGTCGACCTGGAGGTCGCGGCCCTCGGCGACACGGTCGACGGAATCGACGATGCTCTGGGTGAAGGCGAGGTCGTTGCTGGCCGACGGGGCCACGATGGCGACGAGCATCGGCTCGCCCGAGGCAGCCTCCTCTTCCTCAGCCATCTCCTCTTCGGCCATCTCCTCCTCGGCGGCCTCGGTCTCGACCGGAGCCTCCTCGTCGGTGGCCTCTTCTTCGGTGGCTTCTTCTTCGGCTGGAGCCTCGGTGTCGGCGCTGTCGTCGTCATCGTCGCCACACGCGGCGAAAACGACGGTCGCGGCGACGACCGGCACCAGGAGACGGCGCCACCGCCTCGATCCGGTTGTGCTGTTCATGCTGGGTTCCTCATCTTTCTCCCCGAAACGGGGTCTCCCCACTGTGGTTTCCCGGGCCTCTCGGCCCAGGTACGTTCGGTGGCACGGCCACCGTCCGATCTTTCCTTGATCATGTCGCCCCCCGGTCGAACGGCTTGGTGAGGGCGGCCGGCGCCGCCACCCGGCGGCTCACCAGCACCAGCACGACAATCGTCAGTAGCGCCGGGGCCATGGCCGTGAGGCTGGACGCCGCGCCCTCGACGATCCCCAGCGTCTTCCACTGCAGCACCGTGGCCGAGACCACGCCGAACAGCAGCGCACCGGCCATCACTCCCGTGGGGCGCCAGGCTCCGAAATACACGAGGGCGATGGCGATGAAGCCCTGGCCGGCGGTCAGGTTCTGCTGGAAGATCCCGATCTCGAGGGCCAGAGAAGCTCCGGCGAGGCCGGCCAGCGAATTGGCGAGCACGATCGTGGCGGTGCGTACGCCGACCACGCTGACGCCGAGGGTGTCGGCCGCGTTGGGCGTCTCGCCCACGGCCCTGGTGTTCAGACCGAATGTGGTCCTTCGGATCATGAAGCTCACGATCGGCACGAGGATGAAGGCGGCGTACACCAGCACGTTGTGCTGGAAGAAGATCTCGCCGATGTGGGGGATGTCGGAGAGCAGTGGGATCTCGATCTTGGACAGCCCTTCGATGGGCTTCGGGGTACCCACCTGCTTCTGGAACAGCAGGTCCGTGAAGCCCAGCCCGAACAGGTAGATGCCGATGCCGGAGATCCCCTGCACGGCGTGGAATCCCAGAGTGACGACCGCGTAGACCAAGCCCATCACGGCGCCGGCGAGGAGTGCGGAGACGATGCCGGCGACCACGTTGCCGCTCTCGAGGGTCACGAAGTAGGCGGTGAAGGCACCGATCAGCATCACTCCCTCGACACCGAGGTTGAGCACACCACTGCGCTGGCCGATGGTCTCGCCCAGTGCGGCGAGCAGGAAGGGCGTCGCGAGCCGGATGCCGGAGGCGAGCGTGGCCACGATCACCGAGACGGTGAAGAAGTCGCTCACGACGACTCCTCCCCGCGGGCGAGGTACTCCTGGAGCCGGGTGCGCAGCCGCAGCGAGCTGACCACGAACACCACGACCACGCCGTTGAGGGCCACGATGAGGGCCGCCGGAACCTGCAACTCACGCTGCAGGGCGATGCCGCCGGTGAGCATCCCGCCGAAGAAATAGGCGGCGGGAATCGTGAACAGTGGGTGCAGGGCCCCGAAGAGGGCGGCGACGATCCCGTTGAAGCCGGCGCTCTGGGTGAACGCCGAGGCGCCGCCCTCGCCGATCAGGCGATGCGACTCGCTGCCGAAGACGAGGACGGCACCGGCCACACCGGCACAGGCACCGCTGAACGTGAGCGCCTGCACGACGCTGCGGGGCACCTTCATCCCGGCGTAGCGCGACGCGTTCGGGTTGTGTCCGACGGCCCGCAGGCGCATGCCGAGGCTCGTGCGGAACAGCAGGTAGTAGCCGATGACGGCCACGAGGATCGCCAGGATCACGCCGAGGTGGAGCCGCGTCCCACCGGGGAGGATCGGCATGTCGGCGTTCTCGCTGAGCCGCTTCGTCTGCTGGATCTTCACCGCCCCCTCGCTGTCGTCGATGAGCAGGTCCTGCAACAGGAAGCTCAGGAACTGGGCGGCGACGATGTTCATCATGATCGTGCTGAGGATCTCGTTCACCCCTGCGTAGGCCTTCAACGCGCCCGGGATGGCACCCCAGATGCCGCCGCCCACGGCGCCGCCGATCACGACGAGCGGCACCAGCAGCACCGGCGGGAGGGCGGAGAACACCAGCGCGACGACGGTCGACAGGATGGCTCCGGCGATGATCTGGCCCTCCCCGCCGATGTTGATCACCCCGGCCCGGAACGCGATGCAGATGCCGACCCCGACGAGGAGCAATGGCATTGCCTTGATGGCCGTGTCGGCCAGGGCGTCCCAGCTCCCGAACGCACCGTCCAGCATCGCGGCATAGCCCTGCAACGGGTTCGTGCCGAGAGCCAACAGCATGATCGCCCCGACCGCCAGCGCAGCCACCACGGCGAGCAGCGGAACCACGAGCCCCGCGACCGGGCGGAGGAGGCGCTGACCGAGCGACGAACCGGGTTCGTCCGCCGGGGGCTCCACGAGGAGGTCGGTGAGGCCCTGATCCGCCGCAGGGGTTGTCGTCGTCTCGTCCAGCAGAGACCCCCAGCTAACCCCGCGCCCGTTTCACGAATGTGAACGGACTGTCAAACCACCGTGGTGTCACAGGGGCAGACCCTCGTCGCTCGCCAGCAGTTGGACCAAACGTGGGACTTCTGATTCGACGGCGGGGTCGGCGGTGACCGAGAGGTCGTCGCCGGGTGCCAGCAGGAACGCCTGACCCTCACAGGCCTCGAAGCGCTCCTCGGTGAGGAACAGACGGGGCTTCACGAACGCGGGGTCACCCTCTTCGGGGCAGAAGGTCATGCAGTTCCCGCACTCGTTGCACAGCTCGGCCAGCACGAAGTACTGCTGCCGGCCGTCGACGCCCTCGAGGTCGCCCGTTGGCACCTTGAAGAACGCGTCGTTCGGGCACACGGTGACGCAGAAGTTGCAGGCGACGCACCCCCACATCTGGAGGTCGTGGTCGACTTCCCGCGGCAGCTTCGAGTTCCCCGCGAGTGAATAGGTCTCGCGGTCGGCGTCGCGGACGCGGGCCAGGTGGCTCGCCACGGTGTCACGGTGGTCGCCGCCGCGGACCGAGGCGAGCCGTGTGGCCCGGAACTCGTCGAGCGTCGACGCTCCTGCGTCCCGGACAGTGCCGGTGAGGGACTTCAACATCGGCGCCAGACGTCCATAGCCACCGGGCTTCAGCAGGTCGGAACAGATCGTCGCGGGCCGGACGCCCATGGCCAGCGTGTCGGCCAGATTCTCCTTCGTGACGCCGGCGGAGAAGCTCACCTGTACCGGGCCGTCGTGGCCGGGGAGCATCAGACGTCCGGGCAGGGCGTCGGCCAGGGTGTCGAGCAGGGCGGTGGCCAGCACGTGGAGCGGCGGGCCCGACAGGTACATCGTGTCGTCGGGCATCCAGTGCTTGTGGTTCTCCACCACCAGGGTGTTGGTGAGCTTGATGCCGAACCGGTGACCCCGCTCCTCGGCGTACTGGTTCAACTCCTCGATGAGTTCGATCCCCCGATCGAACTGGAGGTCCTCCTCGAACGCCGTCGGAACGAGGCGTACATCGTCGTAGCCCAGCCACCCGTGGACGATCTCGTCGACCCGCTCGTAGCCGAGCAACGTCGGGTTGAGCTTCACGATGACATCGATGTCGTGTTCGTCGATGAGGTGCTTGGTGATCGCCTCGATCTCGTCGGGCGGGCAGCCGTGGAACGTCGACAGGGTGATGGTGTCGGACAGATGGGTCGGGTAGTCGAGGTCGCGAGCCCAGGCGAAGCTGTCGGGGATCTCCGGCCGCAGCCGGTCGAGCTCGGCGGAGGCATCGTGCATCGCGTCGATGAACCCCGCCACCTTCGGGCTGCGGATCCCCTCCAGGTCGTAGCCGACCGACATGTCGAACACGTGGGCGCCGGGATCCTCTCCCACGAACGGTGTCAGCGGCTCCCACCGGTGGAGGATCTGCAGCAGCATCCACGCCTTCACGTACTCCTCGAGGCTCTGCGGGATCAGCAGCTCCTGGCTCCACTCGATGTTGTACCCGATGGTCTGCATGTCGATGCAGGGACGGGCGATCTCCAGCTCGTCGAGGATCTGGACGGTCTTCAATTCGAACAGGCGGGCGCCACCGAGCCAGCCGAGCACGATGTTCTGCGCCATCTGGCTGTGCGGTCCGGCGGCCGGACCGACGGGCGTGGCGGCGGTACGTCCGAGGAACTCGAACGAGAGATCGATCTCGGGGTCGGGCTTCCAGAAACGGGCGGTCGGCAGGTCGAAGATTCGTTGCCGGCTGTCCCACTCGTGTTCGATCCGTCCGAGCAGTGTGCCGAGATCCATCGGTGTCAGTGGTGCGTGATCCATCTTCGTCCTCCGTTCACTCCATCTCCGCCAGTCGGCCGTGGAGGCGGGCGGCCTGTTCCGCCGCCTTTGCCCTCACCTCGGCCTCGTCCACCTTCGTGGGCGCTCCGTCGCGGTAGACGATCTCCCCGCCGACGTCGACCTCGACCGGACGGACACCGGTGGTGAACGCGAGGTGCCACGGCTCCACGGTCGGATAGTTCCAGGTGACGAGGTCGTCGCGGGCATCGGGGAACAGCGTCCAGCCGCGCTCGAGCCAGCCCCAGGCGGTGTCGGGCGTGGCGGTGATGTCGGAGGTGCGCTGGTTCACGTAGGCCAGACGGAACTCGTCGAGCATGTCCGCGCCGATGCCGTCGGTCCCCAGTGCGATCGGGTTGTCGAAGCGGGCCGGGCGGGCGTCACCGACCGAGTTGTTCATGTTCGACCTCGGGTTGTGCACGATGGTCCCGGGCAGGCCGTGGGCGTCGGGGAGGTTCACACCGTGGATCAGCAGCCAGTCGTCGGCGGCGAGACCGGACAGCCGCTCGACGCATCCTGTTCCGTACTCGTTCGGGGTCACGTCGTCGGGGCCCTCGGCCACGTGGACGTGCACGCCGACTCCGTGCCGCCGAGCCAGGTCGGCCGCCCCCTGCAGGGTGTCGTCGGTGCACGTGAAGGCGGCATGCACACCGACGTACCCGCGCCCGCCGGCGGCGAGGAACCGCTCGTTCTCCTCCAGCCCCCGACGGGCGCCGTCGGTACCGTGGCGGTCGGTGACGCCGTAGGCGCACGACACCCGCACGCCCACCTCCGCGCACGCATCCGCGATCACGGAGAGCGAGCCCTCGATGGCATTCGGTGACTCGTGGTGGTCGATGATCGCGGTGCACCCCGACGCCAGTGCCTCGAGTGCGCCGAGCTTGGCGGACCACTCCAGCATCTCGAGGTCGAGGGCCGTGTCGAGGCGCCACCAGATGTTCTCCAGCACGCCCAGGAAGTCCTGTGGCACCGCCGGCGGTGGAGGCATCCCCCGCGCCAGCGTGGAGTAGAGGTGGTGGTGGGCACAGACCAGGCCCGGACTTGTCCCACCCTCGAAGGTGAAGCGGAAAGCTGAAGCGGTGTCTGACACCATTCACCTCCAGGCGGATTCGCGTTCGCGGTTGTTCTCGTTGCGCATGGGCAACACGGTGGGCCATTCGCCACTCTGGGTGCGGAGCGCGGCGGCGACGGCACCAGCGGTGGGCACGAGGCCGATCTCGCCGACGCCCTTGATGCCGTACGGGGAGTCGGGCTGCGGCGACTCGACGAGGATCACGTCGACCGGGGGCATGTCCTTCGGCCGGATGATGTCGAGGCTGCGCAGGGTCGAGTTGAGGGGGCGGCCCTCCTCGTCGGCAGGGAATCCCTCCGACAAGGCGTACCCGAGGCCCATGTGCACCGCCCCTTCGACCTGCCCCTCACACAGCGTCGGGTTCACGGCCCGGCCGACGTCGTGAGCAGCCACCACCCGCTCGACGACACCCGTGTCGCGGTCGAGGATCACGACCTGCGCGGCATACCCGAACGTGGAGTGGATGATCGGGTTCTCGACCCCGTCGGACAGCGAGTTGGTCCAGTCGACGCGGTACTCGCCCTCGTAGTCGACACCGACCTGGCACCCATCGGCACAGGCGGCCCGGCAGGCGTCGGCGACCGACCCCGCGCCCATCAGCGTGCCGCGACTTCCGGTGGTCTGGCCGGCTCCGAGTTCGCGGGTGGAGTCGACGATGACCTCGATGCGGTCGGCGGGGATCTTCAGTTCCTCGACGGCGACCTGGAGAGCGACGGTGTGGACCCCTTGTCCCATCTCGGTCCAGCAGTGCCGCACCTCGACCTTGCCGTCCTCACGGAACCGCACCACGGCCTTGGCGATCTCGTTGAACCCGTTGCCGAGCCCGGAGTTCTTCAGCCCCAGCCCGAGCCCGACCGCCTTGCCCGCGGCAACCGCCTCGTCGTAGGCGGGACGTACGGCGTCGAGACACGCTCGGGCGCCGAGACACCCGTCGTCCATCACCTGGCCCGGACCCCACACGCCCCCTGGTTCCACGACGTTGCGGCTGCGCATCTCCCAGCCCGAGATGCCCACCTTCTCCGCCAGGCGGTCGATCACACCTTCCATCGCGAATTGGGCCTGGTTGGCGCCGAACCCGCGGAACGCGCCACAGACCGGGTTGTTGGTCCGCACCGCGACCGCCTCGACGTCGACGGCCTCGACGAGGTACGGGCCGGTGGCATGACCGGCGGCCCGTTCGAGCACCTTCATGCCGACCGATGCGTACGGGCCGGAGTCGCCGATCATCCGCACGCGGATGGCCACGAGCTTCCCATCGGCATCGCATCCGGCCTCGTAGCGCATGCGGATCGGGTGACGCTTCGGGTGCATCAGCAGCGACTGCTCACGGGTGAGCGTGATCTTGACGGGTCGTTCCAGCAGCCAGGCCGCCAACGCGGTGTGGGCCTGGTTCGACATGTCCTCCTTGCCACCGAATGCTCCGCCGTTCGAGACGAGTTCCGTCGTGATGCGCGTGCTGTCGACGTCGAGGACCCGGGCGATGTCGTCGCGGTCGTCCCAGATGCCCTGGCCGCCGGAGTACACGTACAGCGTCTTGTCGTCGCCGCCGCCGGCCGGAACGGCGAGTGTGGACTCGGGTTCGAGGAAGGCGTGTTCGATGCGCTGGGTCTGGAACGTCTCTTCGACGGTGTGGGCCGCGTTCGCCAGCGCCTCGTCGACGGTGCCCCGGACGTAGGTGGAGCGAGACAGAACGTTGCCGTCCAGTTCCCACACTGCCGGCTCGGCGTCGTCGACGACGCGGACGGGGTCGACCATGGGCGCGTGGACGTCGTAGTCGACCTCGACCAGGTCGGCGGCGCGAAATGCGGTCTGGCGGTCCTCGGCCACGACTACGGCGAGCACATCGCCGAGATAGCTCGTCCGCCCGCCCACCGGGATCATGACCGGCCAGTCCTTGTGGATCAGCCCGACTCGCCGCTCACCGGGGATGTCCGCGGCGGTGAACACCGCCACGACGCCGGGCACCGCTTCGGCCGCCTCGGTGTGGATGGCCCGCACGTCGGCACGGGCGTGGTCGGACAGCCGGAGCGCTCCGTGCACGCACCCGTCGGGATTCATGTCGTCGATGAAGTCACGCCGACCCACGGCGAGGTCGCGCCCCTCGTACTTCACGCCGCGGGATCCGACGCCGCCGGGTTGGAACACCTCGGGCACCTCGTCGCAGGCGAGCGCCTCGACGGCGTCGAGGACCTTCGTGTACCCGGTACACCGGCACAGGTGGGCGCCCAGGTGCCGGGCGGCATCGTCGCGGGTGAGCGCCGACCCCTTCTTGTCGATGAGCGACTTGGTGCGGACCACGATGCCCGGCGTGCAGAACCCGCACTGCAGGGCGCCGCAGGCGGCGAAGGCATCGGCCATGCGCTCGACCTCGGCCTCGTCGAATCCCTCGAGTGTCGTGACCTCGGCGCCGTCCGCCTTCTCCATCGACGTCTGGCAGGCGACGCGGGCCTTGCCGTCGACGAGCACCGTGCAGCAGCCACACTGGCCGGAGGGAGCGCAGCCGTCCTTCGGCGAGGTGACCCCGAGTTCGTCGCGGAGCGCGGCGAGCAGATGGGGGTGGTCGCCGCCGGCGTCGACCACCCGGCCGTTGAGCTGGAACGAGACCATCACGCCCTCCCTTCCGATTCGGGTAGTCCGGCGATCAGACCGTAGACGTCCGGGCGGCGGTACCGCTCGAAGTCGAAGAGCGTGTCCTTGTAGTGGCTGCACCGGTCGAGGTCGCAGCGCGCCACGACCAGCTCGTCCTCGCTGGTGAGGGCCTGTGCGACCACCTGACCGGACGGGGCGATGATCGCCGAGCCGCTCAACGACTCGACGCCCTCCTCGACACCGCCTTTGGCGACTCCGAGGACCCAGGTCCCGTTCTGGTAGGCCCCGGCCTGCATCACGAGATGGTTGTGGAACCCCTGCAATGCATTCTGCCCGGGGTCGGGTGCGTAGTGGATCGGCGTGTTGTAGCCGATGAGGATCATCTCGACCCCCTGCAGGCCCATCATCCGATAGGTCTCGGGCCAGCGCCGGTCGTTGCACGTGGCCAATCCCATGACGCCGCCGAAGGCCTTGTGGACGGGGAAGCCCTCGTCCGACTCCTGGAAGTAGCGGCGTTCGAGGTGCTGGAACGGCCGCCACGGCTCATGGTCCTCGTGCCCCGGGATGTGAACCTTCCGGAATCGGGCCACCTCCACCCCGTCGCGTTCCACGAGGATCGTCGTGTTGAAGCGGCGACCGTCCGGTGTCAGCTCGGCGTACCCGAGGGAGAACCCCACACCGAGCCGCTTCGCTTCGTCGAACAGCGGCTGGACCGACGGGTTGGGCATCTCGGTTTCGTAGAAGTGGTCGAGTTCGGCCACGTCGGTGAAGTACCAGCGGGGGAAGAAGGTGGTCAACGCCAGCTCGGGGTACGCCACGAGTTGGCAGCCCTGCGAGGCCGCGTCGCGCAGCAGGGCGATCAGCCGCTCGACGACGTCCCCACGGGAGTCGTCGCGGGCGATCGGCCCGAGCTGGCCGGCGCCGACGGTGAGGAAGCGGCTCATGCGTTCGCCTCGAAGTCGGTCGCCGTGAGTCGCAGCAGCGTGTCGGCGAGGACCTGGGCCCCGTTCGCCAGGTCGTCGGCGCCGGTGTACTCCGCGACGTTGTGGCTGATCCCCTCGGCCGAGGGGACGAAGACCATCCCCGACGGGCACACCCGCGCCATCATCTGGGCATCGTGACCAGCCCCTGACGGCATCGACCGGACGGACAACCCTCGTCCCGCCGAGACCTCACCGACGAGATCGACCACCTGGGGGTGGAACACGACGGGCTCGAACCGCGCCAGCGACCGGGTCTCGGCCTCGACCCCCTCGTCGGCGGCGACTCGGACGACCAGATCGGCGAGCATCTGCTCGGCCTTCTGCAACAGCACCTCGTCGGTGTTCCGCAGATCGACGGTGAGACGGGCCGAGGATGGCACGACGTTGACGAGGTTCGGGGTGAGGTCGAGCGCTCCGACAGTGGCGACCTGGGCACCACCCAGCTCGTCGGCGACGGCGCGGACTCCCGCCACGATCTCGGCCGCGGCGCGGCCGGCGTCACGCCGGAGATGCATCGGTGTGGTGCCGGCATGCCGGGCCTGCCCGGTGAGGGTCACCTCGGTCCACGAGATTCCCTGAACCCCCTCGACCACACCGATGTCGATCCCGGCCTCTTCGAGGACGGGGCCCTGTTCGATGTGCAACTCGACGAACGCGTGGGGCACCCCTCCGGGGACCGGGGCGCTGCCCGAGTATCCGATGCGGTCGAGTTCGTCGCCCAGCACCGCCCCCTCCGCGTCGCGGATCTCGAGCGCCGCCTCGAGCTGCATGCCGCCCACGTACACGAGGCTGCCGAGCATGTCGGGGGCGAACCGGGCGCCCTCCTCGTCGGTGAAGAACGCAACGGCCAGCGGCCGTTCGAGGGCGATGTCGGCGGCGAGAACGCTCTCGATCACCTCGAGGCCCGCCAGGACACCCAGATTGCCGTCGTAGCGGCCGCCCTCGCGGACCGTGTCGATGTGGGATCCGGTCATCACCGGAGCCCGGCCCGGGGCATGACGGGTGGTGGCCACCACGTTTCCGATCCGGTCGATCGTGACGTCGAGACCGAGCTCGCTCATCCACGCCACCACCAGGTCGCGACCCGCCCGGTCCTCGTCGGTGAGGGCCAGGCGGGAGCAGCCGTGGGTACCGTCGACAGCGCCGATCTCGGCGAGTTCGGACAGGCGGCGGACGAGGCGGTCGGGATCGATCGTCACCGCGGGGACGGGGTGTGGCACCGCGGCGACAGTACCAGTCGACTTTTACAAACTGTCAATGCGATGTGTCGGCAGCGTGAACAACCGCC
>CBFCWZ010000081.1:0-12391 GCA_965601935.1 uncultured Ilumatobacteraceae bacterium | reverse complement strand
CGCGGACCGCGTTCGCGGAGAACCCGATGGTTCCCTGCGCGGTCGACATCGACTGGTTCGGGGTCTCACCGATGTACGGCGGCAAGCCGCAGTACGTCGATGGCCGCGAGATCGAGGTGGAGGCCGAGAAGAGCTTCGCCAAGGCCCACTACGAACAGCACTGCCGCACGACCGGCACCATCACTGTCGGCGACGAGGTGATCGAGATCGACGGCTTCGGTCTGCGCGACAAATCGTGGGGGCCACGCTACTGGCAGGCGATCTCGTGGTACCGCTGGCTGCCGATGGTCTTCACCGAGGACTTCGCGATGATGCTCTCCGTCGTCTCCCGTGACACCGATTCCACACCCTCGACGGGTGGCATGGTGCTGGTCGGTGACGAGTACCACAAGGTCGTCGACTGCAGGGTCGACGCCGACTACGACGAGCGCGGCGAGCAGACGACGATGCGTTGCTGGGCCCAGACGTCGGAGAGGGAGTACGAGATCACCGGTGAGGTCATCTCGATGATCCCGTTGCGCAACCGGCGCCCCGCCGACGACGGCGAATGGCTGCACACCCGCATCACCGAGGCGATGACCCGCTACGAGTGCGACGGTCACACCGGCATCGGTATGAGCGAGTTCCTCGACCAGGTGGTCGATGGCCATCCGGTCGGCGTACCCCACTGAGCCGATGTCCGCCATCGTGTGCGACGACATCACCGCCCGACTCGCCGATGTCGAACGAGATGGGTACTCCATCGTCGAGGACGCGACCTCCGTCGACCCGGTCGATGCGCTGACCGATGACCTCGCGCGGCTGGAGGGCCGACTCGGCCAGGTCGACGAGCAGACCCCTGGGCAGGTCTTCTCCGGCGGCGAGCCTCGCGGCCACCACCTCTTCGACCGGACCTGAGTTCGGGTGCCTCAGAGGCCGCCGGCGACGATGAGCGTCTGGCCGGTCATCCAGCTCCCGGCGTCGCCGGCGAGGTAGACGGCGGTCGAACCCATGTCGTCGGGCGTGCCGAGCCGGCCCAGCGGGATGCGCTTCTGAGCGAGCCGCTCCAGCTGCTCCTCGTCGGTGTCGAGGGCCGTCATCATCACCTCGGTGGGGACGTACCCCGGGGAGATGCCGTTGACCCGGACCGACGGTGCCAGCTCGAGCGACATCGTCTTGGTGAGCGAGTTCACGCCGGCCTTGGCCGCCGCGTAGTGGCCGCTGCCGGGCACACCCCGGTCGCCGGCGGGGGAGGAGATGTTGATGATGCTCCCGCCTTCGGTCATCCGCTCGGCGGCGATGACCGAGGCCTTCCAGAGTGCAGTCAGGTTCAGCCGGAAGCACTGGTCCCAGTCGTCGTCGCTCAGCTCGGTGAGAGGCGTGCGAACCGGTGAGCCGCCGGCATTGTTCACCCACACGTGCAGGCCGCCAAAGGTCTCGACCGCGGCGTCGGCAAGGGCGACGAGAGCCGAGTTGTCGGTCACGTCGGTGGCGACCGCCAGCGCAGTGCCACCCGCGTCGACGATGTCGCCGGCGACGCGATCGATGCGGTCCTGATGGCGGGCCGCCACCACGACCGACGCCCCGGCTGCGGCGAGGTTCTTGGCGATGCCCTCGCCGATGCCCTGGCCTCCGCCGGTGACGACGGCGACCTTTCCGGTGAGATCGAACTGGTTCATGGGGGCCTCCATCGGGGGCGTGAGGGAATGGTCAGGTGAACTGGGAGATGATGTCGGCGCCGAACTGATCGAGACGGTCGAGCCCCTCGGGGCCGGCGTAGAAGAAGGCGGGGATCATCACCCGGCCGACGCCCAGCTCCCGCATCTGCTCGAGGGCGGCAACCGGGTCGCCGTGCTGGGCGAACATCGCGTTGATCTCGATGCTGTCGGGGTCGCGGCCGGCCTCTTCGGCTTTCGCGCGCAGTCGCCCCAACAGCGAGGTCAGACGCTCGAGGTCGCCCTCGCCGGGGAAGTAGCCGTCGGCCAGCCGTACCGCCCGGTTGAGTGCCGCCTCGGAATCGCCGCCCACGATGACCGGCAGGCGCTCCTGGACCGGGCGGGGGCTGCACGTGACCGGATCGAAGTCGACGAACTCGCCGTGGTACTCGGCGTGCGGCCCCGCCCACAGCGCCCTCATCGCATCGATGTACTCGTCGTTGCGCGCCCCGCGACGCTCCCACGGGACGCCGAGCGCGTCGAACTCCTCGCGCATCCAGCCGACTCCCAGACCCAGCTCGACTCGACCGCCCGACAGGCGATCGAGGGTGGCCAGCTCCTTGGCCAAGACCAGGGGGTTGCGCTGGGGGACGATCAGGATGCACGTGCCGAGTCGCATCGTGGGCGCCGCCGCGGCGGCGAAGGCCAGCCAGATCAGAGGATCGGGGATCGGCGTCTCGGGCTCGGCAGGGACCTTGCCGTCGGCCGTGTAGGGATATCGCGACTCGATCGAGCTCGGCATGATGACGTGTTCACCGCCCCACAGCGACTCGAATCCGGCGGCTTCGGCACGCCGGCAGATCTCGAGTGAGTCGTTGTGTTCCTGGGCGACGCTGCTGGCGAACGCGAGTCCGAATTTCATGTTTCCCCGATGCTGCACCGACGTGACGGGCTCTCCGCCCCTGTGTTTCCGTCCGGATGTTAGGAAAGTCGCGCCCCGTGTTCCCAAGCGGGCGCCGCGGGCCAGTGCCGGATGCGATCCGCCGGAGTCGCTCCTCGGCTGATCGGCCGCCTCGACCGAGCGGAGCGGTCCGACGGGACGTGGGCTGCTCTCGTGAGCTACAACTCGAACGTGCTTCCGAACCGCCGACGGGTGCGATCGCGTGACTGACCTCGCACAGCCGATCGGCGACCTGCTGGCCCCCACGCTCGGGACGGTCGAGGTCGTCGACCTCGACCGACTGACCGCCGGCGCGAACCGCGAGACGTGGAGCTTCGATGCGGTGGGGTCCGACGAGCGGACCCGGCTGATCCTGCAGATGGAACGAGGCGTCGACCCGGCCCACTCAGGAGCGTGCGCTCGCGACGCGAAGGTGTTGCGGGCGGTGGCGGCGGCGGGCGCCCCGGTGCCCGAGGTCGTGGCCAGCGGCGACGTTCCCAACCCTCTCGGTCGCAGCTATGTCATCACGAGACGCATCGACGGGGAGACCATCGCCCGGCGGCTCCAGCGCGACGAACGATGGGCGGAGGCACGAGAGCAGTTCGTGGGCGACTGCGCCCGGGCGCTCGTCCAGATCCATGCCGTCGACCCCGGCACCGACGGGTTGGAGGTGCTGCCCCGGATCGATGACCCGCTGGCGCCCATCCGGGAGTCGTATCTTGCGCTCGACGACCCGCACCCGGCATTCGATCTGGCCCTGCACTGGCTCGACCAGAACCGTCCCGACCCGCGCCCTCCCGCTCTCGTGCACGGTGACTTCCGGCTGGGCAACCTGCTCCTCGACGAGACCGGGCTGGCGGCGGTGCTCGACTGGGAGATCGCCCACGTGGGCGACCCGAACGCGGACCTCGGTTGGCTGTGTGTGCGCGCCTGGCGATTCGGGGGCCCCGGACGTGTCGGCGGCCTCGGATCGGGCGACGACCTGCTGGCCGCCTACAACGCGGCCGCCGGAACGACCGTCGACCGCCGAACTCTCCGTTGGTGGGAGCTGTGGGGCACCGTTCGCTGGGGAGGGATGTGCCTGGGCATGGGCGGCACCTTCCGGCTCGGGCTCACGAACTCGATCGAGATGGGGATGATCGGCCGGCGGGTCGCCGAGAACGAGGCCGACATCGTCGACCTGCTCGACGAACTACTGGAGGAACGATGAGCGACATTCCGCCTCTCCGGGGGCTTCCGCCCAGGTCCGCACCTCCGCTCGACGCGCCCGACGCACACGCGTTGATCGGGGCCGTCATCGACTACCTGCGCGACGACCTGATGCCGCGTACCGAGGGCGCCGACCGTTGGAACCTGCGGATCGCAGCGAACGCCCTCACCGTCGCGGCGCGCGAGGTCGCCGATGGCCCCGCCGCCGTGGACGCGCACCGGGAGCGGTTGGCCGAGCTCGGGTACGCGAACGACCGCGAGTTGTCCGAGGCGATCCGGAACGGAGATGTCGACGATCGACTCCGGGAGGTTCTCGAGGCCGTCGCTGCCGCGGTCGCCGACAGCCTGGCGATCGCCAACCCCGGTTACCGCGGCTGATCGGGCGGCCGGGTCAGTTGATGGCCCGGTCGTGGCCTTCCCAGTAGTCGGCCCGCAGCACGCGCTTGAGCACCTTGCCGGGCCCGGACTTCGGGAGCGGCTCCGGCTGGAAGGAGACCGATTTGGGTGTCTTGTAGCCCGCGATCCGGCCCCGGCAGTGGGCGATCAGCTCGTCGGCGGTCAGGTCGACCCCGTCGCGCGGTACCACCACGGCGTGCACGGCCTCGCCCCACTGCTCGTCGGGGATCCCGAACACGGTCGCCTCGAGGACACCCGGATGGGTGTACAGAACGTCCTCCACCTCGGTGCAGTACACGTTCTCGCCGCCGGTGACGATCATGTCCTTGGCCCGGTCGACCAGGAAGAGATAGCCCTCCTCGTCGAGACGTCCGATGTCGCCCGAGCGGTACCACCCGCCCGGGAGCAGTGCCGCCTCGGTCTGCTCGGGCTTGTTCCAGTAGCCGCCCATGACATTCGGACCCTTCACGGCGACCTCGCCGATCTCTCCTTGGGGGAGGGCGGTGCCGTCGGCCCTGACGATCGACAACTCGATCCCGGGAGGTGCCTGGCCGCAGCTCTTGGCCCGCTCGTGGTCGAGGTACCGCTCCTCGTGGCGGAAGACGGTGGCGATGGGGCTGAGTTCGGTGGCTCCGTAGAGATGGATCAGTTCGCAGCCGAACAGCTCGTCGGCCTTGCGGAGCACTTCGAGCGCCACGGGGGAGGCGCCGTGGGACAGCCACGACAGGGACGAGACATCGCGTGGTGAGGACGCTTGGGTCTCGCACATCGCCGCCAGCATCGTGGGCACCGCGATGGCGCAGGTGATTCCCTCGTTGGTGATGATGTCGAGAGCGGTGTTCGGCTCGAAGCCGGGGAGGATCACGTTGGCGGCTCCCACCCATGGCAGGATCAGCGCCGAGTACACCCCGGCGGCGTGGAACATCGGCGCCATCGTGAGGTAGCGGTCGTGCGCCTCGATCGGTTGCGCCAGCTGGGTGTGGACCGCGTTGGCCATGAGGTTCGAGTGGCTGAGCATCACCCCCTTCGACTTCCCCGTGGTGCCCCCTGTGTAGAACAGTCCGGCGAGGGTGTCGGGGGCGACCTCCGGGTCGGCCTCCGGAGCCGCTGCCAGCAGTTCTTCGTACTCGCCGGTGTCGAGGCGGATCACCCGGTCGACGATGTCGGCCAGGCCGCCCGGATCCCTGTCGCAGATGAGCACTCTCGCCCCGGCGTCGTCGGTGGCGTACGCGAGTTCCGGCTCGGCCCAGCGGGTGTTGTGGGGAACGATCACCCGGTTGGCGCACGGAATCCCGATGAACAACTCGAGGTAGAGGTCGGAGTTGAGCGACCACAGAGCGACCCGGTCGCCGGCTTCGGTGAGCGACTCCAGCAGACCCGCGACCCGGCGGACGCGTGCCGCCAGCTCGCCGAATGTTCGTCGGGTCTCGCCGCAGACGACGCCCTCCCGGTCGGCGAAGACCTGCTCGGCGCGATGGATCGGATCCTTGAGCGTGTACATCAACCCCTCCTTCGGCAGAGGATCATGGCATGTGGTGGCGCATCGGCCACACGTTCGGCATCAGGACGCACAGTCGACGAATCGGCGGCCCGGCCGGGTCGCCAGGAACGACTCCAACGCGATCTCCTCCTGCTTGAGGAAACCGCGATCGGGCATGCTCCCTTCGGCCACGAGCTCGATCACCGCGGCGACGGAACTGGCCGTGGTCCAGGCGATCGCTCGGCGCTCGCGGCCGCCGATGGTGATCGGGTGGTAGGCCCGCACGAACTCGTGTCGCCGGAGTTCGCCGTCCTCCGTCCCCTCGCCGGCCACGTGGAGGTACACCACGTCGGAGTCGACTGGCGGCTTCGCGTTGGTGAGGATCTCTCCGGCCAGCTCCCGCCGGTCGCGCATCAGCAACTCGTGGAAGAAGAAGTTCATCTGATCCATGTGGCCGGGGTAGCGCATCGTCTTGTAGTCGATGTTCTCGACCTCCCCCAGATAGGTCGAACACATGGTGCCCAGCCCGCCCGAGGTGGTGAACGCCTCCAGCTTCGTGCCGTTGACGTAGATCGTCTCGTGCCACTCCATCGGGGAGATCAGCTTGTGCACACCTTCCTCGATGACCTCGCAGTCGTTGAGGTACTCGTTGACGACTCCTTCGGGCGACCAGTTGAAGGCGTACCCCATCAGCCCGGTCGGGTGCTGGGGGAGCGCACCCACTCTCATCCGGATCGATCGGCAGCGGTCGAACTTCTCGATCAGCGAGGCAGCCACGATCCCGACGAAGCCGGGTGCCAGCCCGCACTGCGGCGCCATGATCCCGGGAGAGGTCGCGGCCAGACCGAGGATGTGCTCGGTGGTGGGGACGTCCTCGGTCAGATCGAAGTAGTGGATACCGGCGCCGTGGGCGGCATCGGCGAGCGCGGTGTTGAGGTGGTACGGCAGGCACGAGAGCACTGCGTCGACATCGGCGAGGACCGCGGACAGGGTGAGAGGATCGGTGAGGTCCGTCCGGTGGTGGGGGAAGGGGACCTCGTGCGCGGGTTGTCGGACATCGTGGCCGACCACGTCGAGGCCGGCCTCGGCGAGGAGCTCGGCCGCCAGGCAGCCCACCTTGCCGAGACCCATGACTGCGATGCGCCCGATGCCCATCAGATCTCGAAGGAGATGCCTTGGGCGAGCGGCAACTCGCGGGAGTAGTTGACGGTGTTCGTCTGTCGCCGCATGTAGGCCTTCCAGGCGTCGGAGCCGGACTCACGCCCTCCGCCCGTGTCCTTCTCGCCGCCGAACGCGCCGCCGATCTCGGCCCCGGACGGGCCGATGTTCACGTTGGCGATGCCGCAGTCGGACCCGACGGCGGACAGGAACGTCTCGGTCTCGCGCACATCGGTGGAGAAGATGCACGACGACAGGCCCTGGGGAACGTCGTTGTGCATCGAGATCGCCTCGTCGAGTGTCGAGTACCTCATGGCGTAGAGGATCGGGGCGAATGTCTCCTCCCGGACGATGGCGGTCTGGTCGGGCATCTCCACGATGGCCGGTTGCACGTAGGCGGCCTCGGGATACTCCGCGGTGAGGAGAGGCTGTCCCCCGTGCACGGTTCCACCGTCGGACGCGGCGGTGTCGAGTGCCGCACGCATGGCAGTGGCGGCCCGACGGTCGATCAGCGGGCCGACGAGCACACCGTCGGAGAGGGGGTCGCCGACGGGGAGGCCTTCGTAGACGGCCTGCAGGCGGGGGAGGAGGTCGTCGTAGACGTCGTCGTGCACGATGAGGCGCCGCAGGGAGGTGCACCGCTGGCCGGCGGTGCCGACCGCCGAGAAGACGATGGCCCGAAGAGCCAGGTCGAGATCGGCACTCGACGTGACGATCATGGCGTTGTTGCCGCCGAGTTCGAGAATGCACCGGCCGAAGCGGGCGGCCACCGCAGGCCCGACCTGGCGACCCATCCGGACCGAGCCGGTGGCCGAGACGATCGACACGTCAGTGCTGTTCACGAGTGTCTCGCCGACCGCCGGCCCGCCGACCAGAATCTGGGAGAGGTGGTCCGGGGCGTCGAGGCCGAAGCGCTCGATCGCCTTGTCGAGGATCTTCTGGGTGGCGAGAGCGGTCAGCGGGGTCTTCTCCGAGGGTTTCCACAGGAGCGGGTTGCCGCACACGAGGGCCAGCGTGGCGTTCCAGGCCCATGGCGCCACGGGGAAGTTGAAGGCCGTGATGATCCCGCACGGGCCCATCGGGTGCCAGGTTTCGCGCATCGAGTGGCCGGGGCGCTCAGACGCGATGGTGAGGCCGTAGAGCTGGCGCGAAAGGCCGACCGCGAAGTCGCAGATGTCGATCATCTCCTGGACCTCGCCGAGGCCTTCTTGGAGGATCTTCCCGCACTCCAGCGACACGAGGGCTCCGAGTCCGTCCTTCGCCGCACGGAGCTCTTCGCCGAGCAGTCGTACGAGTTCACCACGCCGCGGGGCGGGCACACGGCGCCACACCTGGAAGGCGTCGGCCGCGAGGGCGATGGACTTCTCGGTGTCGGCGACGCTGTGTGCCGGCAACTCGGCCAGGAGCGTGCCGTCGATCGGGCTGCGAACCGTGAGGTCACCACCCTCCAACTCGCCTCGGGTGAAGCCCGAGGCCGTGAGGACGTCGTGTTTCATGTAGGAATCATGGGTCCCCGACGGCGCCGGCACAAGGAGGTCGAAGTGCCCGACGTGGAGTCCTGCGAGAGAACCTGATGCCCGAGCCGACGAAATGGCCGGACGACCTCGATCCACTCGAGGAGTCGCTCCTGGCGCGCCTGGGCCGCCTGCAGCGCGGGAAGCCCCCCACCGTCGATCCACTGACTGCAGCCACTCTCTTCGAGAGCCAGGTCACGAGCAGGCTGCTCGACCACACGGCCCGCTGGTTGCGGGCGGCCGGCCACGGCTACTACACGATCGGCTCGGCGGGTCACGAGAGCAACGCCGCCGTGGCCCTCGCGCTCCGTCCCTCCGACCCCGCCCTCCTGCACTACCGGTCGGGTGGCTTCTACGTGGCGCGGGCAAGCCAGGTGGCGGGCCACGATGCGGTCGCCGACGTGTTGCGGGGCATGCTGGCGCGGACGACCGATCCGATCAGCGGGGGCCGTCACAAGGTGTTCGGCCATCGCGCACTGAACGTCATCCCGCAGACGAGCACGATCGCCTCCCACCTGCCGCGCGCCGTCGGCCTGGCCCAGTGGAACGGCCGCGATCCGGGCAGGGACGACCTTGTGGTGTGCAGCTTCGGGGATGCCTCCCTGAACCACTCCACGGCGCAGGGGGCGCTCAACTGGTCGCAACACACGGCCCACCGGGGGGTGCCCGTGCCGGTGCTGTTCGTGTGCGAGGACAATGGGCTCGGGATCAGCGTGCCGTCGCCGGACGGGTGGGTGGCCGATCGGGTCGGCCGGCTGGCGATGGAAGTCGAGTCGGTCGACGGCGACGACCCCGCCGCAGTGCTGGCCGCGACGTCCCGGTTGTCGGGCCATGTACGGGAGCACCGCCGCCCGGCTCTACTCCACCTGTGCTGCATCCGCTACCTCGGCCACGCCGGCAGCGACGCAGAGGCTGCGTACCGGTCCGCCGCGGAGGTCCGTGCCGACTACGGACGGGACCCGATCGTCGGTGCCGCCCGGCTGCTGGTGGACGCCGGCGAGTGCGCGGCGGAAGATCTCGTCGAGTGGTACCTGAGCCAGCGCGCCGAGATCCGGGAGCGCGCCCTCGCCCTGCGCGCCGAGCCCGAGTTCGAATCCGCGGCGCAGGTGATGGCGCCGTTGGCCGTACCCGACGAGGCGGTCGTGGCGACCCGCGCGGCCGCGCTCCGCGGCTCCGGGCGGGGCGGAACGCTCGAGCCGCTGACCCTCGCCCAGACCATCAACGTCACCCTCAGCGACGTGCTGGCCGGCGACGAGGGCACGGTGGTGTTCGGGGAGGACGTCGGGCGCAAGGGTGGCGTCTACGGCGTCACGCGGGGTCTCCAGAAGGAGTTCGGCGAGGACCGCGTTCTCGACACCCTCCTCGACGAGCAGTCGATCCTGGGGCTGGCACTGGGTATCGCCGTCGGTGGCGGTCTCCCGATTCCCGAGATCCAGTACCTCGCCTACCTCCACAACGCCGAGGACCAGCTGCGCGGCGAGGCCGCGACGCTCGGGTTCTTCTCCCAGGGCCAGTACGCCAACCCGATGGTGGTCCGGATCGCCGCCTACGCCTACCAACGAGGGTTCGGCGGCCACTTCCACAATGATCACGCCGTGGGTGTGCTGCGGGACATCCCGGGTCTCGTGCTGGCGTCGCCCGCACACCCTGCCGACGCCGGGCCGATGCTGCGCACGTGCGTCGCCGCAGCGCGGGAACACGGAACGGTGTCGGCCTACCTGGAGCCGATCGCCCGATACCACACGACCGACCTCTTCGAGGGCGACGCTGCCTGGCTGGCGCGGCCGACGGCGGAACACGCCCCCATCGGGAGCGGCCGCCTGCACGGCGACGGCACCGATGCCGCGATCGTGACCTGGGGCAACGGTCTGTGGCTGAGCCTGCGGGCACAGCGTCGGCTCGCCGACGAGCACGGGATGCGCGTGCGGGTGCTCGACCTCAGATGGCTGGCACCGCTCCCGGTCGCCGACCTGCTCGCCGCCGCCGACTCGGCGGGGCGGGTGCTCGTGGCCGACGAGACCCGGCGGTCGGGCGGCGTCGGTGAGGGCGTGGTGACGGCATTGATCGAGCACGGCTTCACGGGTCGGGTCGGCCGGGTCAGCGCACGCGACAGCTTCGTTCCTCTCGGCGCAGCGGCGAACCTCGTGCTCCTCTCCGAGGACGACATCGTCGAGGGCGTACTCCGGCTGGCGTGATGCGGATCGCCACGTGGAACGTCAACTCGATCCGTTCTCGCCACCGGCGGGTCCGTGAGTGGCTCCTGCGGCACGAGCCGGATGTGCTGCTCCTGCAGGAGACGAAGTGCACCGACGACGTGTTCACCTCGTTCGCCGAGGAGTACGCCGGCCTCGGGTACGAGGCCGCCCACTTCGGGCGGGATCACTGGAACGGCGTGGCGATCCTGAGCAGAGCGGGGCTGGACGATGTGCGCCATGGCTTTGCGGGCAGCAACCGGTCGCCGTACGACGAGGCCCGGCTGCTCACCGCCGTGTGCGGTGGGATCGAGCTCACTTCGTTGTACGCGCCGAACGGGAGGGAACTCGGCGATCCGCACTACCTCTTCAAACTGGTGTGGCTGGAGCGTCTCCGCTCCGTGGTCGATCCGGCGCGGTCCATGATCCTCGCCGGCGACTTCAACGTGGCGCCCGCCGACCTCGACATCTACGACCCGCCGAGGTGGCGTCGGCGGACCCACGCCAGCCCGCCGGAGCGGGATGCCATCCGCGCCCTGCTCGACGCCGGACTGGTCGACGTCACGAGGGAGCACCTGCCCGATCCCGGCACCTTCACCTGGTGGAGCTATCGGCCGGGCCAGTTCGAGCAGAACCGGGGTCTGCGGATCGACCTCGCCCTCACCACGCACGACGTCGCGGGGCGAATCGGTCGGGTCTGGATCGACGTCGAGGAACGCGGTCGTGCACATCCCGACGAGAAGCCATCCGACCACGCACCCCTCGTCATCGAGATGGACGGCTGATTGCCGCCGTTCAGTGGCGCCTGGCGATCAGACTTGCGCCGTGGCACACACGCATGAGCACATGGACGACTCGGCCGTCGACGAGAACGTCCGGCGTCTGATGTGGGTCGCGGTTGCGTCGTGCGGCGTGATCGTCCTCCTCGGATTGGTGCTTCTCTGGCCCGGCGGTGGCGACGACGGCGTGGACCCCTCCGGCCTCGGGCAGGATCCGGTCGCTGCCCGAGCCGTGGCCGTCGAGAGCGGACCGTGTGCGTTCGATCCGCTCCTCGTCTGCAAGACCGTCGACGTCGTGCCGTCCGAGGGCCGCTACGACGGCGAGACGCTCCTCATGGAGCAACCGGGCTCGAGTTCGATCTCCGCGGGCGACTCGATCCTGGTCACCATCGAGAACCTCGGTGACGGTACTCAGCTGGTGTCGTTCTACGACTTCCAGCGGGGCACCCCGATGCTGGTGCTGCTCGTCATCTTCGTGGTGGCGATCATCGCGCTCGGCCGGTGGCGTGGCGTGGGCGCCCTGGCGGGGCTGGCGATGAGCCTGGTCGTCATCGTGGCGTTCGTCCTCCCGAGCCTGCTCGAGGGCTCGAACGCCGTTGCGGTCGCCCTCGTCGCGGCGGGTGCGATCGCGTTCCTGGCCCTCTTCCTCGCCCACGGGTTCAACATGGCGACCGCAGCTGCGCTGCTGTCGACGCTCGCCAGCCTGGCGCTCACCGGCGTCCTCGCGTGGCTGTTCGTGGAGGGGTCCAAGTTCACGGGCCTCGCCGACGAGTCGGTTGGCTACCTCGACGCCCTCGGGACACGGCTCGATCCCCAGGGCCTGCTGCTCGCCGGCATCGTGATCGGTGCACTCGGTGTCCTCGACGACGTGACCGTCACCCAGGTGTCGGCGGTCTGGGAGCTGCGGCGGGCGGCACCCGAGCTGTCGATGTCGGACCTGTTCGCGCGGGGAATCAGGATCGGCCGGGACCACATCTCGTCGACGGTGAACACGCTGTTCCTCGCCTACGCCGGAGCGGCGCTGCCGCTGCTGCTCTTGTTCCGCGAGGCCGGCCAGGATGTCGGGTCGGTGGCGACCAGGGAGATCGT
>CBFCWZ010000080.1:0-12450 GCA_965601935.1 uncultured Ilumatobacteraceae bacterium | reverse complement strand
GCTGCGGGTTCGAAGAACCTGAAGCGGAACCTGAAGCGGTGTCTGACACCATCAGGCGCGTTCGTATTTGTAGCCGAGGCCGCGGATGGTGGTGATCCGGGCGGGGTGGGCCGGATCGGACTCGAGCTTCGAGCGGAGACGCTTGATGTGGACGTCGAGGGTCTTGGTGTCGCCCACGTAGTCGCTCCCCCACACCCGGTCGATCAGCGTCTCGCGCGGCAGCACCCGGCCGGCATTGGCCAGCAGCAGGTGGAGCAACTCGAACTCCTTCAGCGGGAGGTTCAACTCCGCGCCCTCGAGCATCACCCGGTGCTCGTCGGGGTCGAGCGCGACACCGCCCACCTCGACGGCGCCCGGCGTCATCAACGCGGGTGCCGTCGCGTCCGAACTCGTCCGCCGCAGCACGGCGCGCATCCGGGCGATCAACTCGCGCAGCCGGTACGGCTTGGCGACGTAGTCGTCGGCACCCACCTCGAGACCGACGACCGTGTCGATCTCGGCGCTCTTCGCGGTGACCATGATGATCGGGACCTGCGACTTCTTCCGGAGCTGCCGACACACGTCGACGCCGCTCACCTTCGGCAGCATCACGTCGAGCAGCACCAGGTCGGGGCTGACCTCGTCGAAGCGTTCGAGCGCTTCGGCGCCGTCGACCGCGACGTCGACCTCGAAACCCTCACGCTCCAAGCCGATCGACAGAGCCTCGACGAAACTCGGCTCGTCCTCGACGACGAAGATTCGCGCATCAGCCATGGCCGAACTCCTCCCGATCGGGGTCGGGCTGGCGCGATGCGAACCCGCTGGAAACCGCCGTGTGGGGCGCGGTCGGCGCCTCGGTCGCCGCCTCGACGACCAGATGCGCGGGAAGCCGGAGCACGAAGCTGGACCCCTCCCCCTCACGCGACGACACGAGGACCTCACCACCGTGGTTCGTGGCAACGTGTCGCACGATGGACAGACCCAGGCCGGTCCCGCCGGTGGCCCTGCTGCGTCCCTTGTCGACCCGGTAGAACCGCTCGAAGATGCGGTCGAGATCGCGCGCCGGGATCCCGATTCCGTGGTCGACGACCATGATCTCGACTGCGCTGTCGCTGACGAGGGTTCGCACCTGGACCTCTCCCCCGTCGTGGCTGTACTTGACGGCGTTCTCGACGAGGTTGCCGAGTGCCGACACCAGCTGGCGGCTGTCGGCACGGAGGCACACGTCGACGGGGTCGAAACTGGTCACTGTGATCCCGCGGCCGCCGTCGGCGACGCGCCCGCGGGCGATCGCGGCCTGTACCACACCGCGCAACTCGACGACCTCGTCGGTGCGCTCGGCCACCTCGATCCACGACAGCTCGAGCAGGTCGTCGATGGCCCGTACCGCCCGGTGCGACTCGTCGATCATCCGGCCGGCGATGCGCCGTACGACCTCGACGTCGGACTCGTCGATGAGGGCCTCGGCCAGCACGGCGATGGCCCCGACCGGCGTCTTCAGCTCGTGGGAGATGTTGGCCACGAAGTCACGGCGCATGGCGTCGGAGCGGACGCGTTCGGAGATGTCCTCGATGGTGGCCATCGACGCACCGTTCGGTGTCCTCTCGGCGGTGAGCCACAGCGTCATCTTGGGCGGTCCGCTGAGCTCGATGGTCTCGTGGCTCGACTCCCCGCGACGGGCCGCCGCGATGAGACGCTTGACATGATCGTCCACGATGACGCCCACGTGGGTGCCTGCCATCCTGGAGGCCGCGGCGTTGCGGTAGACGATGCTGCCCGAACGATCGGTGACCACGACCCCGAGGTCGAGTTCGTTGACCGCCTCGCGCAGTACCGGCGCCACCTCGTCGGCCGGCGGAGTGGGGGACCGCTCGACGATCACCTGGCGGTCTGCTCTCCGGCGGCCGATACGGACACCAGCGACGACTCCCACAGCGAGGCCGAGCAGGGCGAGCAGTATCGCGATCAAGTGTCGTCCGGTGGCTCGCTGGTCGCAGTCGGCACGGGGTTGCCGCTCTCGGGATACGGGTGGGTGGGAAACCAGCCGTTCACGATGTAGCGGGTGTGCTCGCCGACGTTCACCGCGTGGTCGCCGATGCGCTCGTAGAAGCGGGCGACGAGGCCGAGCTGGACGCCGACCTGGAGGTCGATCGTGCCGTCGCGGTGGGCCTCGAAGATCGTGCGGAACAGTTCGCGGTGCAAACCATCCATGTAGGCGTCGATGTCCTTGACCGCAGCTGCCATCACCTCGCTGTTGTGGAGGTACGCCTCCGTGGCCTGGCGGAACAGCAGCTGGCCCTGGTCGCCCATCCGCTGGATGCTGCCGCGTAGCTGGGGACCGAGGTCGTGGCTGAAGATGCGGCGCGCCGCCTTGCAGATGTTGGCGCACAGGTCGGCCGAACGCTCGACATCGGCGAGGATCTTGATCCCCGCCACCAGCTCACGCAGATCGGACGCGACCGGCTGCTGGAGGGCGATCTGGGTGAAACACAGTTCCTCCAGCTCGCGGCAGCGGCGGTCGATCTCGTCGTCGGCCTCGATGAGGTAGGCCGCTCCCTCCAGGTCCCCCTCGAGCAAGATGTCGGTGGCGCGGGAACACAGTTCTGCCACCTGCGCCGACAGGGCGGCGATGCCCTGCCGGATCTCCTCCAGGTGCTCGTGGAATTCGAGACGCTGTTCGTCCGCCATCAGCCGAACCTCCCGGTCACGTACCGCTCTGTTCGTTGGTCAGAGGGGTTGGAGAACATCTTCTCCGTGTTGTCGATCTCCACCAGGACGCCCGTGCGGGTGTCGGAGTGAGGGTTCACCTCGACCGAGAAGAAGGCGGTCTGATCACTCACCCGGGCGGCCTGCTGCATGTTGTGGGTGACGATCACGATGGTGTACTCGCTCTTGATCTCCCGCATCAGGTCCTCGATGGCTCCGGTGGCGATCGGGTCGAGTGCCGAACACGGTTCGTCCATCAGGAGCACGTCAGGGTTCACCGCGATCGCCCGGGCGATACAGAGACGCTGCTGCTGGCCGCCGGACATTCCGAGGGCGCTCTCCTCGAGACGGTCCTTCACCTCGTCCCACAGCGCCGCCTTGCGCAGGGAGGTCTCGACGATCTCGTCGAGGGCGTCCTTCTTCTTGGCCATCCCCGAGACGCGGGGCCCGTAGGCGATGTTGTCGTAGATCGACTTGGGGAACGGGTTGGGCTTCTGGAACACCATCCCGATGCGACGGCGAACCTCGACCGGGTCGACCTTGGCGTCGTAGAGGTCGACACCGTGGTAGAGGAGATGCCCCTCGACCCGGGACGACTCGATGAGGTCGTTCATCCGGTTGTAGCAGCGCAGGATGGTCGTCTTGCCGCAGCCGGACGGGCCGATGAAGGCGGTGATCTCGTGTTCGAGCACGTCCATCGAGACATCCTTGACGGCTTTGAACTCGCCGTAGAAGACCTCGAGGTCCCGGGCGCGGAACACCGGCGGCACGTCGCTCAGATCCTCCACGTGCTCGCCGGCGATGGACATGTCGATGCGCGGCTCGGACATCGCCTGTGCTCCCTGATCGGCCTGGTCGGTCATGGTAGAGGTCATCTCGCCTTCGTCGATGGAGTCGGTCATGTCGAACGCTTCTTCTCGTAGCGGTTGCGCAACAGGATCGCGCTGATGTTGAGCAGGAGCACGAACACCAGCAGTACGACGATGGCTGCGGCGGCCGCAGCTGCGAACCCGGCGTCGCGGCCGCTCTGCTGGGTCCAGGTCTGGATGAGGGTGGGCATCGCCGTGAAGCGGTCCTTCAGCGCGGTGACCTCCCAGATCTGGGGGTCGGCGGTCATGCCGCCGGTGACCGCACCCACCAGGATGAGCGGTGCCGCCTCGCCGATGGCCCGCGACATCGAAAGGAGGGTCCCGGTGAGGATGCCCGGCGCGGCGTACGGCAGTGTCTGGCCGCGGATCACGTCCCACTTGGTGGCCCCGACACCGTACGCGCCTTCCTTGATGCCGTTCGGGACGGCACGGAGCGCCTCCTGGGAGGTGATGATCACGATCGGCAGGACGAGGATCGCCAGCGTGAGCCCGGCGGACACGAGTGATTGGCCGCCGGTGATGTTGCGGCTGAACCAGTTGTCGCTCACGAAGATCGAGAGCCCGAGGAGCCCGTACACCACCGAGGGGACACCGGCCAGGTTGCGGATGACCAGCTCGAGGAAGTTGGTGAACCGGTTGTGTGGCGCGTACTCGTCGAGGTAGATCGCCGCCGCCACGCCCGTCGGGAACGCCAGCGCAGCGACGAACATGGCGATCCAGAACGACCCGTACAGCCCCTGCGACACGCCGAGAAGCGGATCGTCGGAGCGGGAGCGCAGCGTGCCGGTGATGAACGCCCACGGATCGTCGGACAGGATCGGCCAGCCGTCGACGAGCACCTGCACGAGCAGGACGACGAGAATGAGGAGGGTGATCGCAAGGGCGAACAAGAGGGAGAAGACGAAGACTCTGCCCTTCACGTCCTTCGACGTCGAGCGAACCGTCCTGGAGATCCGCTCCTTGTCCTTGTTCGAGACGACCCCGACCGACGGCATGCTCATCAGTACGCCTCCCGGATCCGGGCGACGAATCGGTTGCCGACCATGTTCAGGCCGAGGGTGATGAAGAAGAGCACCAGGCCGACGAAGAAGAGGCTCTGGAAGGTGAGGCCCTCACCCACCACCTGGTCGGTGCCGCTGGCCAGCGAGGCCATCGCGGCGGTCATCGTGAGGCCCGGGTCGAACGGGCTGGTGGTGAAGAGCGACGCATCGGCGGCGCCACCGGCGAGGAAGACGACCATGGTCTCGCCGATCGCACGACTGGTCGCCACGATGAAGGCGGCGACGAGGCCGGAGATCGCGGCGGGGAGCACCACCCTGGTCGTCGTGGTGACCTTGCGGGCGCCGAGCCCGGCGGAGGCCTCGCGGAGCTCTCGCGGAACGGCCGACATGGCGTCTTCGGAGATCGAGGCGACGAGCGGGATGGTGAGGATGCCGACGCCGATGCCGGCGGCCATGAGCGAACCCGACGACGGGCCGCCCATCCGCGCCACCAGTTCCGGGGCGATCCACTGGAGGGCGAAGAAGCCGAGCACCACCGAGGGGATACCGGCCAGGACCTCGAGTGTCGGTTTCAAGATCTTGCGAGTCCGGGGATTGGCGTACTCGGCGAGATAGATCGCCGCGCCGAGCCCCAACGGCGTGGCGATGATCATGGCGATCACCGTGGTGATGAGCGTGGCGATCAGCAGGGTCGGCATGTCGTAGAGGCCGCGCCGGGGGAACCACCCGATCTCGCCCCACACCACCGACCAGTCGACGTTGGCCATGAAGACCCACGCCTCGCTGAAGAGGGTCCAGAGGATGAGGACGGAGATCACGACCGACGCCAGCGCGGCCCCGAGCATCACGATCGAGACGCTCCGTTCGCGCCGACGGCGACGGGATGGTTGGGCGAGCTCTTCGAGGGTGACGTGAGCCAGATCCGATGGGGGAACGCTCATGTGTGGGGAATCCTACGGGTGGGAGGGGCAAGGTTGAAAAGGTGACGGGTTCGGGGCTCCCCGGACTCGGAGAGCCCCGAACCTCAGGCCGACACCGGCGAAGGTGTCACTCCGAGTGGCTCAGCCGCCCCAGGCCGAGCGGACTTCGGCCTTGGCGTCATCGGTGAGCTCGACGTAGCCGACCTCTTCGACGGCGGTGTCGAGACCGTCGGCAAGGTAGAAGTCGACGAACGCCGTCAGTGCATCGCTCTCGGCGGCCTTGGCGTTGTTCACGTAGATGAACAGCGGGCGGCTGACCGGGTATTCGTTGCTGGCGATGGTCTCGGGGGTGGCGGCCACGCAGCCCTCACCGCCGTCGACCTCGATCAGCTTCACGTCGTCGGCCTCCGCAGCGAAGGCGAAGCCGACCCAGCCGAACGAGGTGTCCGACGAGGTGATGCCCTCGAGGATGACGTTGTCGTTCGCCGACGGGTTGTAGTCGGGACGGGTGATGGCCTCCTGGCCGCGCTCGTCGGCGAGGTCCTCGAGCACGATCTCGATGAAGCTGTCGAAGGTGCCGGACTCCTCACCTGGGCCGAAGATGACGAGTTCGGCGTCCGGCAGGCTGCCATCGCCACCGAGCTCGGTGATGAGGTCGTTGGCGTCCGCCCAGGAACCGAAGCCCGTGGATTCGGGGCCGACGATGCCGTAGACCTGCTCGAACGAGAGGCAGGTCACGGCGTCGTTGTTGGGGTTCGTCATGAGGCCGATCCCGTCGATGCCGACCTGGATCTCGGTGTACTCGATGCCGTTCTCCTCACAGGTGGCCGCCTCTTCGTCCTTGATCGCGCGGGAGGCATCGGAGATGTCGGTCTCGCCGTTGCAGAACAGCTGGAAGCCGTCGCCGGTTCCCGGACCGTCGACGACGATGTTCACGCCGGGCTCACCCTCGTTGAACATCTCCCGGACGCGGTTCGACACGGGCTCGACGGTCGAGGAACCCGAGATCGTGATGTCCCCGGAGAGCGAACCGCTCGCAGCGGTCTCCTCCTCGGCCATCTCCTCCTCCTCGGCCATCTCCTCCTCCTCAGCGGCCTCCTCCTCGGCGGGTGCCTCCTCCTCGGTGGCCTCTTCTTCGGCAGGTGCCTCCGTGGACGAGCTGTCGTCGTCGTCGTCACCGCATGCGGCGGCGACGAGGGTCAAGGCGAGTGCACCAGCAATGATGCGACGCTTGTGGTTCACGCGTGTGTCTCCAAGTGTTGGTGGGGTAGGGCGCATGGAACAGACCATGCAGGCGCGCACGCTACGGAACACAGGTGAATCGGATGGCCGGACCAGGTGAACACAAGGTGAACGAGACCTGACGTCTCACCCAACTGTGGTGTCGGACGTCAGACGCGGCCGGCGTTCTGCTGATCGGCCGTGAAGCGGTACATCAGCTCCTGCGAATGGGGCTCGAACGAGCCCTCCGGCCCACAGCGGAGCCAGGAGTCGTCGGGCTGGAGTTCCCACCGGACCACCCCGTCGTCGAGGGCGAAGCCGAGCGTCTGGTCCAGCCACGAGGTGTGTCGCGGGTGGGTGATCGGCACGAGCACCTCGACGCGTCGGCGCAGGTTGCGCGGCATCAGGTCGGCGGACCCGATGAGGTGAACTGCGTCGTTGTTGGTGCCGGGGAGACGTTCCCCGTGGACGACGTTGCCGTGGGCGAATCGGTAGATCCGGCTGTGTTCGAGGTAGCGGCCGAGCACACTGCGCACGCGGAGGTTCTCGGAGAGACCCGGGACACCCGCCCGGACACAGCAGATGCCGCGCACCACCATGTCGATGCGGCAGCCCGCCGACGACGCTTCGTACAGGGCCTCGACCACGCTCCGGTCGGCGATCGAGTTGCACTTGAGGGTGATGTTGCCCTCCTCGCCGAACGATGCCTCGTGGGCGATGAGGTCGATCAGCCCCCGCCGCAGATCGCGGGGAGCCACCAGCAGTGTGCGGTAGTCCTCGGCGCGGCTGTACCCCGTGAGGTGGTTGAACAGCTGCACCGCATCGGCGCCGACGTCGAGATCGCAGGTGAGCAACCCGATGTCCTCATAGATCTTGGCGGTCTTCTCGTTGTAGTTGCCGGTGCCGACATGGCAGTAGCGACGGAGCTGATCGCCGTCGTCGCGCACCACGAGCACCGTCTTGGAGTGGGTCTTGAGCCCGACCATGCCGTACACCACGTGGACCCCGGCCCGCTCCAGTTGCTTGGCCCACTGGACGTTCGTGGCCTCGTCGAACCGAGCCTTCAGCTCCACCAGCACCGCCACCTGGATGCCGCGCTCAGCGGCGCGGATGAGGCTGCGGATGATGGCGCTGTCGCCGCCCGCGCGGTACAGCGTCATCTTGATCGACTGCACCTTCGGATCGACCGATGCCTGGGCGAGGAAGTGCTCGACGCTGGCCGAGAAGCTCTCGTACGGGTGGTGGACCAGCATCGCCCGGCGCCGAATGACGTCGAAGATCGGGAGGTCGGACTCGTCGGCGGCCACCACACGCCCTGGCGTGACGGGCAGCCACGCCTCGTCCTTCAGGTCGGGACGGTCGATACCGTGGAGCTGCCAGAGACAGCTGAGATCGAGCGGCGAACGGTGGTAGGTGACATCGCCGACATCGAGGTCGAGCTCGCGGATGAGCAGTTGGAGCATCTCGTCGCTGATGTCGTCGGCCACCTCCAGCCGGACGGCGGCGTTGAAGCGGCGGCGGCGCAGCTCCATCTCGACGGCTTCGAGCAGGTCGTCGGCCTCCTCTTCTTCGAGGGTGAGGTCGGCGTTCCGGCTGACCCGGAAGGCAGCCGACTCCTCGACCACCATCCCGACGAAGAGCCGGTCGAGGTTGGCCGCGATGAGCTCCTCGGAAGGGAGGAAGCGACCTTCGGAGACCTCGAGGAGACGAGGGAAGACGTTCGGGATCTTGAGGCGGGCGAACCGGCGGAGGTTCGTCTCGGGGTCGATCACATGGACCGCCAGCGAGAGGGCGAGGTCGGAGATGTACGGGAACGGGTGACCCGGGTCGACGGCCAACGGCGTGAGGATGGGGAAGACCCGCTCCTCGAACAGGTCGTCGAGGTCGTCGCGCTCCTCGTCGGTGGTCTGGTCCCAGCGGATGATCTCGATGCCGGCGTCGCTCAGTTCAGGACACAGCTGGTCCATGAACGTGGCGTCGAGGCGCTGCACAAAGGCGGGGATCCAGTCCGAGATCTCCGCCAACTGCTGGGCCGGCGAGCGGCCGTCGGGCGTGGGCGTCTCGATCCCGCCCTCGATCTGGTCCTTCAGACCGGCCACCCGAACCTGGAAGAACTCGTCGAGATTCGTGCACGCGATGGCGCAGAACTTGGCCCGCTCGAGGAGTGGGATGCCGGGTTCGGAGGCCAGTTGCAGGACGCGCTCGTTGAACGCCAGCCACGACAGCTCCCGGTTCAAGAACCGTTCGTCGAACCGCTTCACTACACCTTCCCTCCATGTCGCTGTCGATCAGTGATGCGCCGAACGGCGCCCCCACTCAGCCGTGGTCGGGGGCCGTCGGCAGGCCGAGGTCCCACTCGATCGAGATGTTCTCGCGTTCGGCATCGCGCACGATGCGCTCGCGGTTGCGGCGGAACTGGGGGTCGTCACGAGGCAGGAGCACCAGCCGGGCGAGAACGCGGGCACGGAACTCGTCGAGAACCTGACGTTCGCCCCAGTCGCCGTAGACCTCCCAGTGCGGGGAGACGGGCCCGAGGTACACGATGCGCGCATGCGCCTGGGGGGGCTGGGTCTCCACTGCGTCGGTCACGGCGCCGAGCATACCGGCGATCTGCACCCTGAGCAGGGCCTGAGGCCGCTCCTCGACGTCCTGGACACAAGATTACGAACGCGTTACACTTTCAGGACAACAACGCAACACGAGCGCCGAGTCGACCTCGCTTTCACGAAACCATCGCGAAACCGGGAACCGTTCGGCGCCGGCCGACGTCTACTGAACGAAACCCCCCGAGTCATCCATCCGAGAGGACGACAACATGATCAAGCGAGGCCTTCGCAGAACGGCGGACGAGGCTGCAGCTGCCAACGGACGCCCGGACGAACTCATCACCGCACCCCACGATCCAGACTCCGCGACCGCATGGATGGCCGAAGGGAACTGCCGACTCCATCCCCCCACCACGTTCTTCCCGAGCGACGGGGTCGGTGTCGACAAGGCGCGCAAGATCTGCCGCGACTGCCCTGTCGTCGCCACCTGCCTCGAGTACGCCCTCGAAGAGCGCATCGATCACGGCGTTTGGGGCGGTTGCTCCGAACGCGAGCGTCGCCGCATCCTCAAGCGTCGTCGGGACGAGGCCGGGCAGGACCTCGCCGTCGGCGTGTCGGCGAACTGACACCTCGCGGTCGCCGGCCGCTGTGAGCCCTCAGCGGCCGGCGGCCGTCAGTCTCCCAGGCGATAGACACGTCGGGCCGTGCCGGTGAACATCTGGTCCTGCTCCGCGTCGGAGTAGGACGCAGCGATCTTCTGCAGGCCGTTCCACATCACCCGTGCCGACAGCGAGAGCCGGTCCACGGGGAAGTTGCTCTCGAACATGCACCGTTCGGGTCCGAACGCCTCGATCGTGTGGTGATACCAACGGGCCTGGGCGGCCACGAACTCGTCGGAGGTCGGCGGACGGGAGGCGGTGTTCCATCCGAAGCCGTTGTCGGGCATCGCCATCCCACCCAGCTTGGCCACCACGTTCGGCTGGCGGGCGATCTCCTCGATGGTCGGGGCCCACTCGGCGAACACCTCGTCATGGCGGCCGCCCCACTGCCCGATGCCCAACGGCGTGCCGAAGTGATCGAGCACGAACACGGTCTGCGGGCAGACCCGGGCCAACTCGGCGAAGTCGGCGTTCTGGTAGTGGAAGTGCCAGCTGTCGTAGGTGAGGCCGCGCTCGCCGAGACGCCGGACACCGGCGCGGAACGACTCGTCCGCAGCGAGCCCCGCCGGGGCACCGCCCGGGATCATGTGGGCCTCCGGCTCGATCGAGTGGGCGAGGGAGTGTCGGATCCCGCGCAACCGGCCGTCCGCGGCGTCGAGGTGCGCATCGAGCACCTCGTCGAGACCGGCGTGGGTCAGGTCGGCGTGGGCCACGATTCCGGCGATCGGAGGTGCGGCGGGGAAGCGGCGCGCCAGGTCTCGCGCCGCAGCGGCCACGAACTCGGTCTCACCCACCGGGCGGAGTTCCTCCGCGCCGTCGCGGCGGTGGGCCGCGCCACACTGCACGAACACGGTCGCGACGACGTTGTGGCCCCCCGTGGTGTCGGCAACGAGGGCATCGACGTCGTAGGGGATCCCCTGCCCCGTCGGCCACAGATGGTGGTGGGGGTCGATGATCTCGCGGTGCGGGTCGAGCACCGGTTCATCGACCGACGCCAACCACTCCTCCGAACCGGGTTCCATCCCGAACGTTCGCACACCAGCCGATCACGAGACGGATCGTGAAAACGACGCACGCCCCGGCCACGGCCGGGGCGTCGAGACAGAGGGCCTCCGCCGCAGCGGAGGCCACCGAGGATCAGGAGTCGGCGGCTTCGGAGGTGTCGGACTTGTCCGACTTGTCGGAGGAATCGGAGGAGGACTCCTCCATGCCTTCCTTCAACTCCTTCTGGGCCTTGCCCAGGTTGCGCGCCAACTTCGGAAGTTGGGAGCCACCGAACAGCACGAGGACGATCACGAGAAGGATCATGAGCTCGGGACCACCGAGCGTGAACGCGAACATGAGTGACAGGCTACCGGTGTCAGGCGCCGATGGTCGACCGCGCCGCCTGAGCACGCTGGCGGCGGATCCGGCGGCGCTCCCGCTCGGAGAGGCCTCCCCAGATCCCGAACTTCTCGCCGTTCTGGAGGGCGAACTCGAGGCAGTCCTGGCGCACGACGCATCCGCGGCAGACCTCTTTCGCTTCCCGCGTGGACGCACCTCGCTCGGGGAAGAAGAGATCGGGATCGACGCCGAGGCAGTTTGCCTGGTCGTGCCAATCGGGATCGGGCTCGACCGGTGTCGCGCTGACGGTGATGCTCGAGGTGGTGATGAACTGCATTCGTGGACCCTCCTGCCGGGTCGGCCACGTGGAGACTTGTTCTGGTGGAGACGGTCTGTGTGGTGTGTGGGGCGGGTGGTGGTTGGCGGACACCGACCCCTTCGTCACCTCACTGCCGACCCACCTCGCGAAACCCCCGGTCAGCGAATCGGCAAATGCTTGACGCCGAGGACACGGCGCTGTAATTACGGTGATGTCATTCTGCCAGCAAGCGCGCGCGGCCGCAAGGGAGAAGTTGATTTCTTCCTTGCACCCCAAGGGATCGCGACGAACGGGGGCGAGACGCGCAGGTCAGTGGCCCGGCTACCGGGATCGGGCCTGGGCCCGTTTGCCTTCCATGAAGTCGACGAGGACGTAGTCGCCGAGGTTCTCGGGGGTGGTGAAGAAGGCCCTCCCCCGGTTGATCTCGGTCATCTGCTCGATGAAGGCGCGCAATGACCCGTCGGCGCCGAGGCCGAAGGTGTTGATGCGGATGCCCTCCTTCGTGCAGCGCAGGACCTCGCGCAGCGTTGCCTCGACCGTCTCCCGCACCGGCGGGTAGTTGAAGAACGGGTACCCGTCGGGCGTGATGTGGGCGGTGGGCTCGCCGTCGGTGATCATGATGATCTGCTTCGTGCCGCTCTCCCGGCTCAGCAGCTGACGGGCGAGCGTGAACCCGTGGTGCATGTTCGTGCCGTACACGAAGTCCCACGACACCTCGGGGAGCTGCTCGGCAGTGAGCACGCGAGCGGTCTCGCTGAAGCCCACCAAGCCGAGGAAGTCACGCGGGAACTGTGAGGTGATGAGGCTGTGCAGCGCCATCGCCACCTTCTTGGCGGGCAGGAAGTTGTCGCGCATCGGCATCGAGAGCGACAGGTCCAGCATGAGCACGGTGGACGAGCGGGTGAGG
>CBFCWZ010000079.1:0-12690 GCA_965601935.1 uncultured Ilumatobacteraceae bacterium | reverse complement strand
CTCCCGTCCCGCTCAGCACGGCAGGACACGGCGGGGGACATGGCAGGAGAGGCAGGTTCCGACGTGTTTGTCGGGGTCCACGAGCGACAGCTCGACGAACGAGGACGGGTGGCACTTCCGTCGTCGTTTCGTGGCGAGCTCGGTGACCACTGCTACCTGTACCTCGGCGACGACGGCTGTGTGGGCGTCATCAGCGAGGACGAGTTCCAGCAGCAGGCCCACGAACTGATCGAACGGGCCAAGCGGGGAGAGGTTTCCCGGGCCCGCCGCCGCGCGTTCTCCGGTGGAGCCGCCAGGGTGGCGATCGACAAGCAGGGACGTGTGATGTTGGAGGCCCGCCTGCGCGAACACGCGGGTGTCGAGGTCCAGGCGCCGGTGAAGGTGCTCGGCGACCTCGACCACATCGAGATCTGGAACCCTGATGCGCTCACCGCTGTCGAAGCCGAGGGCCAGAGCGAGATCTCGGGAGAGGAGTCGTGAGCGCCGGGCCCGACTTCCGCCACGACCCGGTGATGCTCGAGGAAATCGTCACGGTGTTCGCGACCGTGCCTCCGGGAACGCTGGTCGACGCCACTCTCGGGGGAGGGGGCCACACCGGGGCGCTCCTCGACTCCCGCCCCGACATCGACGTACTCGGGATCGACCGGGACCCCGCCGCGCTCGCTGCCACCACGCAGCTGCTCGCGGCGCAAGCGGATCGACTCCGCACCAGCCATCGTCGCTTCGACGACCTCGGAGGAGCGCTGGAGGAACACGGGCTCGAGAGCATCTCGGGCGCACTGTTCGACCTCGGGGTCTCGTCGCCCCAGCTCGACCGGGGTGAAAGAGGGTTTTCCTACCGCCACGAAGGGCCGCTCGACATGCGGATGGACACTGAGCAGGGCTGGTCGGCCTCCGATGTCGTGAACGGTTACGACGAACGGGATCTGCGTCGTCTGATCGCCGAGTACGGCGGTGAGCGCTTCGCCGCCCGGATCGCCCGCGCGATCTGCGCGGCCCGGCCGGTCGAGAGCACCGCCGACCTCGCCGCCATCGTCACCGCGGCCATTCCCGCCGCGACCCGCCGCCGGGGAGGGCACCCCGCCACACGCACCTTCCAGGCGATCCGGATCGAGGTGAACCAGGAACTCGAAGTCCTTCCGCACGCCCTCGACTCCGCGGTCGGGGCAACCGTGCCAGGGGGTCGGATCGCCGTGCTCGCGTACCACTCGGGTGAGGACCGGATCGTCAAGGAGCACTTCGCGCTCGCCGCCGGAGCCTGCGACTGCCCGCCGGGCCTGCCCTGCGTGTGCGACGCCGTGCAGACCGTTCGCCTCGTGCGCCGTGTGCCCAAGAAGGCCTCGACGGTGGAACAGGAGCGCAACCCCAGGGCCTCGAGCGCCCGGCTGCGCGTCGTCGAGAAGATCGAACCCGTTCGCAAGAGGGACGGCCGTCCGGTCGCCCTGCTCACCTCCGAGGAGGACCGCTGATGGCCGCCCTGACCGTCGTCGACGACGGAACACAGCATCTGCAGCCGGCGGAGCCGCCCCGAAAGCCCGATCTCCGGGTCGTCCGTCGCCGTCGCCGGTTGCCGATGGTGATCGCAGGATTCGTCGTGGTGCTGGTACTCGCGGCGATGCTCGGCGCCGCGGTCTTCCACACCCAGCTCGCCGAGCGCCAGTTGGAGATCGATGCCCTCGGAGCGCAGGTGGAGGCCGAGCGGGACCGCTATGACGAACTCCGCAACAGCATCGCGAGCAAGCAGAACCCGCAGGTCCTGGCCACGAGAGCCGAGGAACTGGGGCTGACCCGCGCCGAACAGCCGAGATTCGTGGAGGTCGACACGTGGGCACTGGCGGTCCAGCTGGCTGCCGCCGGCCCGGTGACCGACACGCTCGCCCAGGTCATCGTCGACGCCGATGCGCTCGATCAGTTCCGTGAGATCAAGTCGCTCTCGGCGGGCCGGCCATGAGCCGCCATCCTCGTCCCACGCAGGAGCGACCTCGCGTCGGAGCCCGCTCCCACGCCACGCCCGCGACCGGGAAGCGTTCGGCGAAGGGCACGAGGAAGTCGGCGGCCGGCAAGTCCTCGAGTTCCGCGGCGAAGGGTCAGAGGAAGTCGGCGGCCGGCAAGTCCTCGACTTCCGCGGCAAAGGGTCAGAGGAAGTCGGCGGCCGACAAGTCCTCGAGCTCCGCCTCCCGGGTCTCCCCGCGCCATCCCTCGACGGCGAGCCGGCGCCCGCCGAAGGTGCGCAAGAAGAGCTTGCGGCCACAGCGCAAGGACGCGCCGCGTCGCGTCTCGGCGCCACCGCCCAAGCGTCGACGCGTCCGGTCGGGGAAGCCTCGTCGCCGTCTGATCGCTGCACTCGTCGTGATCCTGATGTTGTTCAGTGCGATCGTGGTGCGGGTCGGAATGCTCCAGGCCGGCGACTCTGACGACCTGCGCGAGGCCGGTGTCCAGCAGTGGGCCCGGACCTATGAGTTGTCCGGCCGGCGAGGAACGATCTTCGACCGCGACGGGAACGAGCTGGCGATGTCGATTCCTGCGGCGTCGATCTCGATCAACCCGATGCTCATCGAGAACGGGGACGCCACGATCCAGTCGCTCGACGACCTGCTCGACCTCGGTGACGAGAAGACCGAGGAACTGCGGGCAGAGGTCACCGCGGCCGAGCGGGGGTTCGTCTACGTCGCCCGTCAGGTCGATGCCGACATCGGCGAGCAGATCGAGTCGCTCGATCTCCCGGGCGTGAACGTCGACGAGGACAGCCGTCGTGAGTACCCCGGAGGCGACAGCGCCCGAAGCCTCCTCGGTTCGGTCGACATCGATGGAATCGGCACCGCGGGACTCGAGATCCAGTACGACGACCAACTCACCGGGACCGACGGGATGCTGGGACGGGAGATCCAGCCCGGTGGCAAGACGATCCCGGGCTCCGAACACGTGATCGATGAGCCGGTTCCGGGCGAGGACCTGGTCCTCACGATCGACCGCTCGATCCAACACATCGCGGAGCAGTTGCTCATCGAGCGGGTCAGGGCGATCCCGGCACGTGGCGCACAGGCGATCGTCATGGACACCGACACCGGTGAGATCCTCGCGATGGCGTCGGTCCGCCGCAGCGGCGGGAAGACCGAGGTCTCCGCCGGCAACTACGCCCTGGTGGAGGCCTACGAGCCCGGATCGGTGGCCAAGGTGCTCACCGTTGCCGGTGGCCTCGACAGTGGAGCAGTGACACCCACCTCGGGCTTCGAGGTCCCCTGGCGTCGTGAGTACTACGACGTGATGTTGAGCGACTCACACCAGCACGCCACCGAGTGGATGGACGTGTGGAAGATCCTCGTCGTGTCGTCCAACATCGGCACGATCGAGATCCAGCGGGCCATGGGCTCCGATGTCCACCACGAGTACATGCAGGCATTCGGCTGGGGTACGGCCACGAACCTCGGCTTCCCGAACGAGTCGCCCGGCGACCTGAAGCCCTACGACGACATGTGGGGGAGCGAGAAGCTCACCACCTCCTACGGCCAGGGTGTCGCGACCACGGCCGCGCAGCTGATCGCTGCCATCAACACCGTCGGCAACGAAGGCGTCTACGTGGAACCGAAGCTCGTCAAGGCGACCATCGACGCCGAGGGCGAGATGACCGAAACCGATCCCTCCGAAACCCGGCAGGTGGTCTCGAAGCAGGCGGCAGCGCAGACGTCGTCGATCATGCGTGACGTCGTGTGCAAGGGGACCGCGACCCAAGCACAGGTCGACGGCCTCACGATCGCCGGCAAGACCGGGACGGCCTTCAAAGCGGCCGACAACGGGACGTACTGGACCGATGAGGGCACCCGGAAGTACTTCGCCAGCTTCGTTGGTTACTTCCCGGCCGAGGATCCCCAGGTCACGATCCTGGTCTCTGTCGACGAGCCGGCAGCCACGAACGAACGGTTCGGTGGGACGGCCGCCGCGCCGGTCTTCGCCGATCTGGCGCCCATCGTGCTGAACGAACTCGGCATCCAGCCATCAGCCGGCGGCGGCTGTCCGGAGGAGTGAGCGGACCGTGACCATGGCGGCCCCCACGCTCGACGACGTGCGCGACGCACTCGGCGCCATCGGCACCGACTCGGCGCTCGAACCATCCGGGTCGGGGTCCACGTCGCTCAACGGCATCACCCACGATTCCCGCGCCGTCATCACGGGAGACCTCTTCGCCTGCCTGCCGGGGAGCCAGGTCGACGGGCACGACTTCGCACCGGCAGCGGTCTCCGCTGGAGCCGGCGCCCTGCTCGTCGAGCACCGGCTCGACCCGGCCACGGTCGGCTCGGTCCCGCAGCTGATCGTCGAGGACACCCGTCGTTCCCTCGGCCCGGTCGCGGCCCTCGTCCACGGACTCCCGAGTCGGATGCTGCGCACGGTCGGCATCACGGGCACCAACGGAAAGACCACCACCGCACAGATGCTGTCGGCGATCCTGGAGAACGCGGGCCTTCGGACCGGCGTGGTCGGAACACTGCACGGCGAGCGGACCACGCCAGAGGCCACCGATCTGCAACGGCGGTTGCGGGAGTTCGCCGACGACGGTCGCGCCGCAGCGGTGCTCGAGGTCTCCTCCCACGCCCTCGCACTCCACCGAGTCGACGGAACCGAGTTCGACGTCGTGGTGTTCACCAACCTCGGTCACGATCACCTCGACCTGCACGGATCACAGGAGGAGTATTTCCGTGCCAAGGCATCGCTCTTCGTCCCCGAGTTCGCTCCGGTGGCCGTGATCAACCTCGACGACGCCCACGGCCTGTTGCTCTCCGACGCCATCACCGCGCGCGGTGGCGATGCGATGCGGGTCGCCCCCTACTCGATGGACGACGCAGAGGATCTCCGTCTCGGCGTCGACCGACTGTTCTTCCGCTGGCGCGGCGTGGATGTGGAGGTGGCCATCGGTGGCCGCTTCAACGCCTCCAACGCCCTCGCCGCGCTCACTGCCGCGGTCGAGCTCGGGCTCGATCCGGACGAAGCGGCCGCGGGACTCGTCCACCTGCCACGAGTCCCCGGCCGCTTCGAGGTCGTCTCCCTCCCGCCATCGGGCGGCCCCACCGTGGTGGTCGACTACGCCCACACACCCGACGGTCTCGAGGAACTCCTGGAGACCGCCCGCCCGCTGACCGGGGGCGGTCGCCTGGTGGTCGTGTTCGGTTGTGGTGGCGAGCGTGACCAGGCCAAGCGCCCGGAGATGGGCAGGATCGCCCAGCGGCTCGCCGATGTGATGGTGGTCACCTCCGACAACCCTCGCCAGGAGGATCCCGAGCGGATCATCGATGACATCGTGGGAGACCTGGATCACCGCTACGGTGCACGGCTCATTCGGAATGCAGACCGCCGCGCGGCGATCGTTTCCGCTCTCGAAGCGTCCACGACCGACGACGTCGTGGTCATCGCGGGCAAGGGTCACGAGACCACCCAGGACCTCGGGTCCCGCGTGGTCGACTTCGATGACCGGGCGGTCGTCCGCGAACTCCTGGAGGACCCCTCGTGATCGCCATCCTGCTCGCCGGCTCCATCGCCACGATCATCTCGCTGTTCGGGACCCGCTACCTCATCATCCTCTTCCGCACCCGGGGGCAGGGACAGCCGATCCTCGGCAAGGAGGATCACGGCCCGGAGCACCACATGGTGAAGCAGGGCACGCCGACGATGGGCGGTATCGCCATCGTCGGAGCAGCGTTCATCGGCTGGCTCATCGCTCACGTTCGCGATGGCGTCACGTTCTCCGACCAGGCGCTGATCATCTGGGCCGGGATCCTGTTCATGGTCGTCATGGGATTCCTCGACGACTTCATCAAGATCCGCAAACGGCACAACCGAGGCATCTTCTGGAAGCAGAAGAACTACATCACGATGCTGGCCAGCATGGGGATGGCCTGGTTGCTGGTGGCGAACACCGGCATCTCGGAGACGATCTCACTGACCCGCGCCGACGTGGGCATCGAAGTGCCCACCGCGGTGTGGGTGGTCTGGGCGGGCCTCATCATCTGGGCGACCACCAACGCCGTCAACGTCACTGACGGCCTCGACGGACTGGCCGCCGGATCCGCCCTGATGGGTTTCGGGGCCTTCATGATCATCGCCTACTGGTCGTTCCGTAACCCCGACGTGTACGGCGCCGTCATCAACCCGCTCGACCTCGGCGTGCTGGCCGCCGGTTTCGCCGGCGGCTGCATGGGCTTCCTCTGGTGGAACGCCGCACCTGCGCGGATCTTCATGGGTGATGTCGGAGCGCTCGGTGTCGGCGCGGCGCTGGCCTTCCTCGCCCTCACCCTGAACACCCACCTCCTCTTGCCGCTGATCTGTGCCATCAACGTGATCGAAGCCGGCTCCGTGGCCATCCAGATGGGTGTGTTCAAGGCGAGTGGGCGCAAGAAGCGGCTGTTCCGGATGTCCCCGATCCACCACCACTTCGAACTCATCGGGTGGCCGGAGACCACGGTCGTGGTCCGCTTCTGGCTGATCTCGGGCATCTCGGTCGCCAGCGCGCTCGCCATCTTCATCGCCGACTTCACTGCCGAGGCGGCCGTATGACGAGCGCCCTCGTCTATGGCCTGGCGGTGGCCGGGGAGTCGGTGGCGCGTGCGCTGCGCGCCCGCGGGGTCGACGTCGTGGTCGCCGACGACGCAGTCACTCCCGAACGCCGGGCTGTTGCCGAGGAGATCGGGGCGGAGTTCGTCGGGCAGCCCGACAACGCGACGATCGAGACGCTGGTCCGACGCACCGATCTCGTGTGTCCGTCGCCAGGTGTTCCCGAGACCCATCGCGTCGTGGTGGCGGCGCTCGCCGCCGGGGCCGACCTGGTGTCGGAGATCGAGCTGGCCTATCGGTGGGAGCAGGAACGCAACCATCCGCGACCGATGCTGGCGGTCACCGGAACCGACGGGAAGACGACCACGACTCTGCTCACCGTGGCGATGTTGGAAGCGGCGGGCCTGCGGTCGGTCGATGCGGGCAACACGTCCACGCCACTGGTCGACGCGATCACGCGCGATCTCGACGCCTTCGTCGTCGAGTGCACCAGCTTCCGCCTGGCGTGGACGCCCTCGTTCCGGGCCGAGGCGGCCGCCTGGCTGAACCTGGCGCCCGACCACCTGAACTGGCATCGCTCGATGGACACCTACGAGGCGGCCAAGGGGCGGATCTTCTGCAACCAGCGGGCGGGCGACACATCGATCGGCTTCGTCGACGACCCTGTCGTGATGGAACATCTTCGGCGCAGCACGGCTCGCCGGCGCTCGTTCGGACTTGTCGGTGCCGACTACCGGGTACGGAACGGCGAACTCACAGGGCCCGCGGGGACGATCGCCCCGGTCGAGTCGATGCGCCGACGGCTGCCCCACGACATCACCAATGCCCTTGCGGCTTCCGCCCTCGTGCTGGAGTCGGGCCTGGGAGACGTTGCGGCCATCGAGTCGGCCCTTGCCGACTTCGTCGGGCCCGAACACCGCCTCGAGTCGGTGGGGGCCTGGAACGACATCGAATGGTTCAACGACTCGAAGGCGACCACGCCACACGCGGCACGAGCCGCCATCGCCGGGTTCGACAGGGTCGTCCTCATCGCGGGCGGCTACGACAAGGGCGTCGACCTGGCACCGATGGCCGTCGATCGCGACCGGATCACGGCACTGGTCGCCGTCGGCGACACCGCCGAGTCGGTTGCCGCAGCATTCGAGGGAGTTCCGGTGATCGAGCGGGCCGAACTCCTCGACGACGCAGTTCGTCTCGCTGCTGGCCACGCCAGGCCCGGTGAGGTCGTGCTCCTTTCACCTGGTTGCGCCAGCTTCGACCAGTACCGCGGTTTCGAAGAGCGCGGTGACCATTTCCGCCGTCTCGTACTCGACCTCCACCGAGAAGGATCCCGATGACCACCACCGTTTCCTCCATGGCCCCAGAGAGAGTCCGTGATCGGCGGCGCGCCACCCTCGAGCGGCTGCACGGGGGAAAGGCCCCCACGCGTCGCCGACGCAGTCGCACGCCGGCGCAGGTCGAGGACACCGTCTCGATCGAGAAGCTCGGACCGCCGCCGCCCACCTACTACGGCATCGCGATCGTCGTCGCCGTCTTCGTGTTGCTCGGGCTCGTGATGGTCCTCTCCGCCTCGGCCGTGACCCAGGCCAACCTCGGCTACTCGCCCTACCGGGTGTTCTCCCGCCAGGCGTTGTGGGGGGTGATCGGGCTCGTGGGCCTCCTCATCGCGGCACGTGTCCCGTATCGGATGTGGCGCAAGATGACGATCCCGATGGCGATCGTCGGGGTCGCCGCGATGCTCGCACCGTTCGCGCCAGGGATCGGTGCCACCATCAACGGCACCCGGTCGTGGGTGCGGATCGGCGGTTTCAGCATCCAGCCCGCCGAGTTGCTCAAGATCGTGGTGCTGCTCGCCGTCGCCGACGTCCTGGTCCGGCGCCGCGAGGAACTCGACGACGCCCGTCGCACATTGCTCCCACTCGGGGGCATCGCAGCCGTCGGGGCCGGCCTGTGCCTGGTGCAGGGCGACCTCGGGTCGGCGATCGTGCTCGGTGGCATCGTGCTCACCGCGGGGTGGATCGGCGGGGTGCCGATGACACACCTGTTCGGGCTCTCGACGGCAGCGATCGCCCTGACCGGACTGTTCGTGATGTCCAGTCCCTACCGTCTCGATCGCTTCACCGCGTTCCTGAACGTGGCCGAGGAGAAGGATCACCTCGCCTATCAGACCTACCAGGGCTATCTCAGCATGGCCTCGGGAGGCCTCACCGGAGCGGGGATCGGGGGCAGCAACGGGAAGCTCGGGTATCTGCCGTACGCCCACAGCGACTTCATCTTCGCTGTCGTCGCCGAGGAACTCGGTCTGATCGGGGCAGGTGCGGTGATCCTCGGGTTCGGGCTGCTGGTGTGGTTCGGCATCCAGACCGCACTGGCCGCCCCCGACCGATTGGGGATGCTCATCGCCGGAGGAGTCACCGCGTGGTTCGCTCTCCAGGTCGTGATCAATCTGGGTGGCGTGACCGGTCTGATGCCCGTCACAGGGCTGACGCTGCCCTTCTTCTCCTCCGGTGGCAGTTCGCTGTTCGCCTCGATGGTCGCGGTGGGGCTCCTCCTCGGCGTGGCCCGGCGCATCGGGTCCCGCCCGGTCACCGAGGAGGCGACGCCCTGAGTGAGCGGACCTCCACCTTCGCCGTCGTCACCGGCGGCGGGACGGCAGGCCATGTGCTGCCCGCGCTGGCCGTTGCCGAGGCCCTGGTTGCTGCCGGCCACCCTCCCGACTCGATCCATTACATCGGTGCTGCCCGCGGCGTCGAGACGCGGCTGCTCCCCGAGACCCCCTTCGCCTCCACGTTCCTCGACGTCAGCGGCTTCCAACGCCGGGTGACGAACGACAACGCCGGGTTCGTCCCACGTCTCGTCCGGGCGACACGCGCCACGATCCGACAGTTCACGGCCGACCGACCTGCTGTTGTCGTGTCCGTCGGTGGCTACGCCAGCATGCCGGCGGTCCTCGCGGCGCGGCGACTCGGGATTCCCGTGGTCGTGGTGTCGTACGACCGGCGCCCCGGCCGGGCCAGCCAGCTGAGTGCGCGGTGGGCCAGTGCCTGCGCCGTGTCGTTCGAGGACTCGGCCCTTCCGCACGCGGAGCTGACCGGTGCGCCGATACGTCAGTCGATCCTGGCAGTCGACCGGGCTGCCGACCGGGCCGCGGCCCGAGAATCGCTCGGAGTCCCGGAGGGATGCTTCCTCGTGGCGGTGATGGGGGGGTCGCTCGGCTCCGGTGTGCTCAACGCCGCCGTCGCCGACTACCTGCGCGCCCACCGTGGCGATGCCGAACTCGCCGTCAGACAGGTGGCGGGGGAGCGCTTCGTGGACGAGATCGAGTCGGCCGACGGGGGCGAGGCGGGACCCATCCACCAGATCGTCGGTTTCGAGGGCGACATGGCCTCCGTCTACGCCGCGGCCGACCTGCTGATCGGGCGCGGGGGAGCCTCGACCGTCCACGAGGTCGCCGTCACGGGGACACCGGCGATCCTCGTTCCGTGGGTCGCGTCGGCCGAGGACCATCAGACCGGGAACGTGAAGTGGCTGTCCGACGACGGGGCTGCCGTGCTGCTCCCGGAGTCGCAGGTCCACCGCCTCGGCCAGGAGATCGACCGGCTCCGCGACGACCCCGCCGCCCGTGCCGAACTCGCTGCCTCGGCGCGCCGGAAAGGTGACGTCCACCGATCCGGTGCGATGGCCTCACTGATCGAGCGCGTGGCCGTAACCTCTCCCTCATCGTGACGACCGTCAACCCCATTCGAACTCCTCGACCCGCCGCTCCTCTCGATCTCTCCACACCGCGCCGTCTCCACGTGGTCGGTGTCGGAGGTCCGGGGATGAGTGCGGTCGCGATCGCCCTCGCCGAGATGGGCCACCGGGTCTCCGGCAGCGATCTCCGCGAGAGACCCGTCCTCGACCGCCTTCGTGCGGCCGGCGTCGATGTCACCATCGGCCACGACCGTCAGTTGGTGCACGGCGTCGACGCAGTCACGGCATCCACTGCCGTGCCCGCCCGCAACATCGAACTCGACGAGGCCCGCACCGCCGGTGTCACGACGCTCTCCCGCGCCGGCATGCTGGCCTCGATCACGGCGCGGTCGAAGTCGCTCGCGGTGGCGGGCACCCATGGCAAGACGACCACCTCGTCGATGCTGATGCTGATCCTGGCCGAGGCCGGTCTGCGGCCGAGCTTCGTGATCGGAGGTGACGTCACCGACGTCGGCACGGGCGCCCAATGGACCGAGACCGACTGGATGGTCGTCGAAGCCGACGAGAGCGACGGTACCCACCTCGAGCTCCCGCTGCACGGCACGATCCTCACCAACGTCGATGTCGACCACCTCGACCACTACGGCACCTTCGAGGGCATCGTCGACGGGTTCGACCGCTACCTCGCCCAGATCCCCGGACCGAGGGTCGTCTGTGGTGACAACCCGGTCGCGGCAGATCTTGCCGCCCGCCACGGCGCGCTCACCTACGGGTTGTCGGAGGGTGTCGACGTGCGCGCGGTCGACCTCGCGCCCACGAGCGGGTCGTTCGAGTTCGGCCTCGAACGCGACGGGTCGCGGCTCGGGACGGTCACCCTGCCGCTACGCGGGCGGCACAACGTCGCCAACGCCACGGGCGCCGCGGCAATGGCGCTCGAGATCGGGGTGTCCTTCGACGACGTGGCCGAGGCCCTGTCCCGCTTCGGCGGCGTGGCCAGGCGGTTCGACGTCCACGGAACCGATGGGGGAGCCACCTTCGTCGACGACTACGCCCATCTCCCCACCGAGATCGCGGCCGTGCTGGCGGCGGCCCGCAACAGCGGCGACGGCTGGCGCCGGGTCGTGGCGGTCTTCCAGCCGAACCGCTTCAACCGCATCGCCGAGATCTGGCGCGAGTACGAGAACGCGTTCGTCGACGCCGACGTGGTGGTGCTGACGGACATCTTCTCGTCGGGCACCACGCCGATCCCCGGGGTCACCGGGAGGCTCGTCGTCAACGCGGTGGCCGAGGCACATCCCGAGCAGCGGGTGGTGTGGCTGCCGAGGCGTGCCGATCTGATCCACTTCGTGTCCCAGCTCGCCGGCGACGGCGACGTGGTGATCTCGATGGGTTGCGGCGACATCGCCACCTTCCCGACAGAGGTGCTGGATGCTCGGCGCGACCGCTGACGCCGTCTCCGCCGCGCTCGACCTGCTCGGCGGAATCGCGGAACGCGATGTGCCGTTGGCGCCGTTCACCACCTACAGGGTCGGCGGGCCCGCCGCGGTGCTCGTGCGCCCACGCTCCATCGACGACCTGGCTCGGGTGGCCGAGGCCAGGGCCGCCTCCGGGCTGCCGGTCCTCACCGTGGGGAGGGGATCGAACCTGCTCATCTCCGACGCCGGGTATCCCGGTCTCGCCGTGCTGTCGCTCGACCTCGACCACGAGGTGCAGATCGATTCGTCTGCCGCGCGAGTCGAGGCGGGCGCCGGCGCCCACTTGCCGGTGATCGCCCCCCAGACCGTTCGAGAGGGCCTCACAGGCTTCGAGTGAGCAGTCGGGGTGCCTGGCTCGCTCGGCGGCGCGGTCCGGATGAACGCAGGGGGCCACGGGTCCGACATCGCCGCATCACTCATCGACGTCAGGGTCGCCGATCTGTCCGCGTCCGGGTCGGACCCGGTCGTGCGGGAGGCTGCCGCACTCGGGTTGGGATTCCGGTCCAGCAATCTCGCCTCGACCGACTTCGTGATCTCCGCCCGCCTGCAACTGGTGCCCGGTGACCGGGAGGCGTCGGAGAGGACCCTGCACGAGATCGTCCACTGGCGCCGTGAGCATCAGCCGGGTGGCCAGAACGCCGGCTCCGTCTTCGTCAACCCGGTTCCGGGAGAGGTGGCCGCGGGTGCACTGATCGACGGTCTCGGGCTCCGCGGGTACCGACACGGGACCGCGTCGGTCTCGGAGAAGCACGCCAACTTCATCCAGGCCGACGATGGCGGCTCTGCGGACGACGTCTACGCGCTGATGCAGATGGTCCGCGAGCGGGTGCTGGCCGAGACCGGCTACGACCTGCGCACCGAGATCCGGCTGGTGGGATTCGAGGAGGCAGCCGATGGGTGAGCCAGAGCCCCCACCGGGCCCGCGCACCGAGATCCGGCTGGTGGGATTCGAGGAGGCAGCCGATGGGTGAGCCAGAGCCCC
>CBFCWZ010000078.1:0-12779 GCA_965601935.1 uncultured Ilumatobacteraceae bacterium | reverse complement strand
GGACGTCCGAGCGGAAACGGAACGCAAACGGTTGGTGGCCGGGCGAGATGGGTAGGGTGGCCCCCCATTCTTGGTTGGGGCGACGAGCCGGCAACCGCCCCTCACCGGTCGGCTGCCCCCGTGCATCGTTTCCAACTGCAGTCGGCACGGCCGACGGAAACGAGACCACATGGCTCCCGCGAAGAAGAGCACCGCAAAGAAAAAGAAGAAGGCTCCGGTCTCCCGGTGGTTTCAGGGCGACACGCCGTTCGACGAGCTCGAGCCGAGCGAGCAGATCGCGCACACGATCGTCACCCAGTTCCGTGACCTGTCCCCTTCGGTCGAGCGGATCATGACCGCGGAACTCTCCCCCGACCAGCGACTCGAGGCGATCGGTCTCTTCCAGACCTCGCTCGACTACCTCGACGACCCGAACCGAGACCCGCGCCAAGCGATCGAGTCGGCGCTCACCACCACCGACTGACAACCCGTGCACCCGACCCGGGTGCACTCCGCTCCACTCGCCACTCGTCGCCCTCTCGCGCCGCCTCAACGAGCGTGGGCGAGGAGCGCCTCGGTCACCGTCGCCGGGGATGGGCGGCTCAGGCGCCGGCCGCCTCGAGTAGGCCCTCCATTCCCGACTCGATGCCCTCGGTGAGCACGTCGATGTCGGGGACCGTGTCCCAGTCGCCCGTGACACCGAACGCCACCTTGCGGTTGTAGGAGAGGATCGCCACACCGGTTCGCACCCCGTGACTCAACGGCACGAAGGGGAAGTACTCGAGGAGTTCCCGCCCGCACGCGTACAGCGGTACACGCGGCCCGGGCACGTTGGTGGTCACCGTGTTCACGGAGCGCTGGGGCGCACGCCGGAGCATCGATGCCGTCGTCCGCAGGCTGAACGCGAGGAGCGCTGGCGGGGTGACGTTGGCGATGTCGGTGAGTGCCTTCCCGGCGTCGGCCTGGTGGGACTCCTTGAGGTCCTCCATCTGGCGGCGGATCGCCTCGAGCCGCTCGACCGGGTCGTCGATGCCCACCGGCAACTCGGCGATCATCCCCGACACCTGGTTGTTGGGCGTGTGGTCGTCGCCCGAACGGACCGACACCGGTACCAGGGTGCGGACCACCGTGTCGTCATCGACCGGGTCCCCCCTGCTGAGCAGGAGATCCCGGAAGCCCGAGGTGATCGCGGCGAGAACGACGTCGTTGACGGTTCCACCCAACCCGGCACGGACCTGCTTGATCTCGTCGAGGGTGGTGCGGGCCCACGCCCACCGCCGATGCGGGCCGATCGAGCCCTCGATCGACAGCTCCACGTTCGGGCGGAGACGACCGCCGAGGGACTGTGCGCCCTGCCACATCTCGCCGAGCTCGCCGGAGACGCGCCGCGGATGGCGCGTCAACGAACGCCCCCACCGGACCATCTCGGCGGGCGTCGTCAGGGTGTCGTTGAACGCCTGGCGGAGCAGCTCGGCGTCGCTCGGTTCGGGCGACGGGTTCCACTCGTCACCCTCCGGCAGTTCGGCGTCGCGGTCGCTGTCGAGAACGACCGCCATGAGGTCGGTGCCCGACACACCGTCGACCATGCAGTGGTGGACCTTGCTGATGAGGGCCCACGTGCCGTCGTCGAGACCTTCGACGATCCATGTCTCCCACAACGCCCGGTTGCGGTCGAGTTCCTGCGACATCAGTCGGCCCATCAGGTTGCGCAGGTCCTGGATGGAGCCGGGCGGCGGGAGCGCCGTGTGACGGACGTGATAGTCGAGTCGGAAGTGGGGATCGTCCACCCACACCGGCCGGCCGAGACCACCGGGGACGAACCGGACCCGCTGCCGGTAGCGGGGGATCAGCGGCAGCTTGCTCTCGATGAGCGCCACCAGCTCCTCATACGGAGGGGCCGGCCCCTCGAGAACGGCACACGAGGCGATGTGCATGTGGCCGATGCCGTCCTCCACGTGGAGGAACATCGCATCGAGCGGGCTCAATCGATCCATCGTGGTCATCCAGGCTCCTTCTCATCCCACGCCAGTGTCGGCACGGTAGGCCGGACCGATGGTGCCACGACAGGGCCAGAAGTGGGTATCTGCCGCTTGCCGCGCCCGCCGAGTGCACCGCGAGTCAGCAGTAGTGTGGACGTTCGGAACCGCTGGGGGCGGTCCGCAGGGAGGAGTCGTGAGCTACCCGCACTTCGTCGTCGCCGCGTTGAAGTCGCTCGTCAACGCGGTCGTGTACATCGTCAGCGGCCGTCGCACCTTGTACCTGGAGGGACGACTCACCCGCGGGTGGTACACCAACTGGTCACACGACCGCCGCCACCGAGCCACCTGGGCAGAGCCCGAGACCGAGGACGAGGTCGCCGAGATCATCCGCCACGCCACATCGGTGCGGGTCGTCGGAGCGGGCCACTCCTTCAACGACGCCCTGGCCACGACGGGCATCACGATCTCGCTCGACCGGCTGTCAGGGATCGTGTCCATCGACAAGGTCTCGAAGCAGGCGACGGTGTGGGGTGGCACCCGACTCCGCGACCTCACCCGGCTCCTCCTCGCCGAGGGGCTGGCGCTCCGCGCCCTCGCCTCGCACGACGCACAGAGCATCGCCGGCGTCCTTGCCACCGACGTTCACGGAACCGGCCGTGAGCCGGCGCACACGAGTGACCTGGTCACCTCGTTGCGCCTCGTCGACGGCACCGGCGAGTTCCACGACATCGGCCCGGAGGACGAGCTGTTCCGAGCCGCCGTCGGGGGGATCGGCGCCGTCGGTGTCATCACCCAGCTCACCCTGCAGTGCGTCGACGCCTTCGACATCCGCAAGAGCACCGTCGTCGAGACACGCACGTGGGCCCGAGAGCACCTCGACCGGCTGCTCCGCACCCACGACCACGCCAGCTTCTATCTGTACCCGTTCACCGACCTGCTCCACGTGCACACCTGGGACCGCACCTCCGCGCCGCGTTCTCCCCTCGGATGGCAACGAGAAGCCGTCGACGAAGCCGTCTCCGCCGTCTCCGCTGCGGTGGCCGGTGACTTTCTCGCCCACACCGGACGGCTGCCGGAGCACGCGTCAACCGGACTGCGCCTGCAATCGGCGAACAATCTCGTGCTGCGATCCCACGAGGCGTTCAGCCGGAGCCAGTACCACCTCCACCAGGAGCTGGAGATCGCTGTCCCCGCGGACCGCGTGTGGGAATGTGCCGACGAGCTCCTCACGATGTACCAGACGATGTACGAACATCGGCCGCTCCCCTTCCTGCTACTGGAGCTCCGGTTCACCCCCGACGGCCACGACTGCTCGTTCCTCGGAGGCGGCACGGGCCGCGCAACGGCCTGGCTGAACCTGTGTGTCAACCAGTCCGGCGCGGTCGGCGACTTCTACGACGCGGTCGAGGACTGGGTCCGCCGCACGCCCGAGGCACGCTGCCACCTCGGCAAGTGGTGCGAGACGATCGACGCCGGCGACCTCGCCCGCATGCACGGCGCCCGGTTCGACCGGTTCCGCGAGGTGCGGGCGGCAGCCGACCCGGCCGGGCGTTTCGCCAACCCCTTCACCGAGCGGCTGCTCGGAGCCATCTCGGCCAGAACGTGAACGGTGTGCGGCGGACCGCGGGTGAGGTGCGTCAGCTCTCGTCGCGGTAGGTGCCCTGCGCCGTGACCGTCACGCCGATCTGGCCGCGTCGCCACGTTGCCTCCTGCAGACCGTCCAGTCCGAGCCACTCCACGAGCGTGTCGTGGTGCCACGGATAGAGACGGGCGCAACCCTTGCTGCGCGGTTCGGGTGGAACGTTGTTGGCGCCGTGGATCGCCTGTCCGTTGTTGAAGTACAACGGCTTGTACATGTTCCCGTTCAGCGGATTGTCGACAGCGACCGGGAACGCCGAACTGTCGTGCCAGCCGCCATTGTCCACTGCAGGGTCGTAGCGGAACGCCGCCGCAGTGACGTTGTACGTCTCGAAGCCCTCCTGGCCGGTCGAGGTGGGATACACGTTGACGATGCGGTCGTCGCCCTCGCCGGCGAAGACCACCTGACACGTCTTGTCGATGAGGATCCACCGGTTCGCCCACGTCGCCGCACCGGACGGAATCCGGATCGAGTCGGCGGCGAACAACGCCTCCGCCTCCTCACTGCCGACCGACATGTTCCCGGCGTGGATCGGCAGGCCGAGACCCATCCGGGCAGCACAGAGCATCTGGCGGGTGAGCGGGCCGGAATCGCCGTCGACCGCGAGGTCGGCGATGATGTAGGAGGCGAACAACTCGTTGAGCTTGGTCTGCTGGTCGCGGACAGCCTGTGGGCCCGGGGGGAGACGGGACGACCCGGTGACGTCGTCGATGTCGTTGCCGATGCACACATCGAGCTGGTCACCGGGGTGGATCACGGTCTGCAGACTGATCCGGTTCTCGTCGAGGAACTCGTCGAGCGACACATCGTCGACGGACTCGGCGATCGCCCCCAGGGCGTCACCCGGCTCCACGGTCACGACGCACTCGGGCTCGTCCTCCTGGTCCTTCTCCACCGGATCCGCCGTGGTGGTCGTGACCTCCGTCGACGTGGTCGCCAGGGTCGACGTGGAGGCGGCCGTCGACTCGACGGTGGTCGCGGGCTGCCCCGTGGCCGGCGCGGCCTCCGGATCGTCGGCACACGCAGCCAGCAGGAGTGCCCCGGCCCCGACCAGGAGGCCGATTCGCCCGAGGTTCACGACCCTCAGCGTACTTCGGCTCGGTCCGAAGTGAGCGCGACCGCACTTCGTCGGGAACGCTCGACGCGCGTGTTCGACGTGGTGGTGGCAGGCGACACCGTCATCCTGCCGGGGGTCGAGCGGCGGTGTCGCCCGCACGCCGTGACCACGGCCGCGTCTCAGATGGCGTCGGGGGCGGGCGTGACCTGCTTGGTCGGAACCCTCAGGATCACGACGAGGCCGATGACCCATGCCACCAGGAGGGCCGCCCGGAACCACCACCAGCCGATGACCCAGGCGCTGAGGGCCACGGCCGCCGTCATCATCGTGATGGCGATCACCTTTGCCCGACGGGGCATCCCGAGACCGTCGCGGTAGTCCTGTACGGCCTGCCCGATCTTGGGCAGGCCGAGTACCCACGCCTCGAGGCGGGGACTCGACTTGGCGAAGCACGCCGCTGCGGCGATGAAGAACACCGTGGTCGGCAACCCGGGCAGCACGATGCCGACCCCACCGATCGCGACACAGACGAGGCCGACCAGCACCCACCCGGCCCGCGCCAGCGGCGATCGGCGAATCTCGGCGTCCGGCATCGGCTCGATCATGCCCGCACCGCCCGCAGAATCCACGCCGATCAGTCCGCGAGCGGGTCGGTCACCGTCGCGGTCCGCAGGTCGATGATCCGCTCGACCCTTGACCTCTCGCCCGTCCAGCGGACCGCGAGTTCGTGTTCGGACGAGTCGAGCAACTCGAACTCGCCGTCGAAGGCCGGCTCGCTCGTGCGCCAGCGCAGGAGGTCGAGGAGGGACCTCACGACCGGCCGTGCGAGTGCGGCACCGATCTCGTCGGGCGTGTAGCGATGGCGATTGATCTCGCGCCCCTGGCCGGTGGAGTCGAGCAGGTCCATGTCGTTCACACCGGCGAGGAGGCCGACGTAGTAGATCTGCGGGATTCCGGGGAGGAGCAACTGGATCGTCCGTGCCGCCAGATAGCGGGCATCGTCGCGGCCCAGGGCGTCGTAGTAGGTCGAGTTGACCTGATACAGATCGAGGTTCGAGGCGGCCGCACCGGTCGCCCGCCGGCTCTGGCCGTTCGAGTTCTCGTGGATGCTCTCGACGAGGTCGTGGATCCGCTCGGCGGCAAGGAGTGGCGGGCGCAGCGGGTCGCCCTCGTCACCTCCCACGTCGATCACGCCGATCCCGTCGTGGGTGTCGAGCACGTTGACCGAGTTGTCCGGCCGGAGCCCGATCCAGTGCTTCAAAGGTCGGGCGTCGCGCGTGCGCAGCGCATCGAGCACGAGGGGCGGCAGTGCGAAGTCGTAGACGAGATCGACCCGCTCGGCGAGGCGGATCTGGTCGGTGAAGTGGCCGTGGACCTCGACGAGGACCCGCATGCCGAGCTCGTGGCACGTCGCGACCAGCCGCTCGATGAACTCGAACGTCTCCGGGAGCATGAAGCACGACGTGCCCGCCCGCTTGATGGCGTAGCCCGCCGCGTCGAGGCGGACGATCTCGACTCCGGAGGATGCGAAGCGATCGAGGATCCCCGCGAGGTAGGCCCATCCCTCCGACGACTCGACGTCGATGTCGGCCTGACGCGCGCTGAACGTGGTCCAGATGCTGCGCTCGGAGCCGTCGGCGAACTCCACGTCGGTGAACGGCGGCGTCGGTCGAGGGCGGTAGATGGCAGCTCGCTCATCGTCGCTCGGCACTCCGCCGAACACCTTCTCGGGGGTCAGGAACATCGGCGCGTACGGGGACGCGTCGCCCTTCTCCAGCCAGTCCAGGAACTGGGGTGAGCGGGTCGAGGCGTGGTTCACGATGAGGTCGGCGCACACTTCCCGCCCCTCGGCCAGGGCCCGCACGTCGTTCCAGTCGCCGACGCGGCGATCGACGACGGTGTGATCGGTCGGGTCGAAGCCGGCATCGGCACCGTCGATGGTCTCGAAGAACGGGAGGACGTGGACGCCGCCGAACACCCCGGAAAGGGGGCCGTCCAACAGGGCGCGCAGGGCCGGCAGGTCTGCCACCAGACGATCCGGATAGGTGATGAGCTGGGGCGTCGCGGACATCGGCGATCGCAACTTAGAGCAGCCGGCTGCGACTGTCGACGGTCGTTGGTCCCGCCGCAGACGGCCCGCCGGCGCGGTACGTTGGTCAGCGTCGACGTACGACAGGGGGATCGAACATGGTCAAGCTTCCGTATCGCTCGGAGAGCGGGGTCGCGCTGCCTGCAGCCACGCGCTCCTATCCGAACGGGCAGATCCCGAAGGAGTTGCTGCACTCGTGCGGCATCCGCAACTTCGTGATGGCCGAGCCGGCCGCGCGCGCCTGTCGCGCGATGGTCACCGCCGCCGCGGCCGACGGCATCCGTCTCGACGCCACCGGCACCTACCGCAGCTACGACCAGCAGGTCGCCCTCTTCACCTCGCGCTACACCAAGCGCCGGCTGGGCGGTCGCCCCACCAAGAGCTGGAACGGCGTGACCTACTACCAACTCCCGAACACGGCCATGGCGGCCAGTCCGGGCACCTCGAAGCACGGTCTCGGTCTGACCCCGGACCTCGCTCAGCGCAGCTCCGCCGGCGCGCTCGAGGGAGTCGGCACCGCGACGCTCACCTGGCTGGCCGCCCACGGACCCTTGTTCGGCTTCTGGAACTCCGTGAGGTCCGAGCCCTGGCACTGGCCCTACTTCCCGGGCGACGACATCCCGGCTGCCGTTCTCGAGATGGAGAAGAGCGGGGCGATCCGCCTGCCACCCAGTGTGCCGTCGGATCCGGCCGAACGAGAGCGTTTCTACCGCGAGCTGCCGCGCACCGGGGTCCTGAGCAAGGGGGCGGTCGGTCCTGGCGTGGAGGCGGTGCAGTGGGCACTCACCCGGGCAGGCTTTCCCACCGGGATCGACGGCGACTTCGGGCCTGCCACCGCGCGGTCCGTGCGCACCTTCCAGGAGGCCGCGGGGCTCGTCGTCGACGGGGTCGTCGGCGCCAACACCTGGGCCAAGCTGGGCCTGCTCGCCGACGGGAAGAACCCCGAGGAGAACGCCACGCCTCCGCGCCGGACGACCGGCACGACGGCGGAGAAGCGCTCCCCCACGAAGAAGGCCGGTGGCAGCACGAAAGGACCGCAGAAGAAGCCCCTCTCTGGACACGGGGCTCTCGCTGCGGCGGCAGCCGCGCACCGGGCCGGCTTCGACGGTGACGATGTCGCCGCGATCACCATGATCGCCGGCCGCGAATCGCGCTGGCGTGCCGACGCCGTGAACCCGAACACCTCCGACCGGGGGATGTGGCAGATCAACTGGAAGAACCTCCAGGGCAAGGGCTACGACGAGCTCCGCGCCCGTCTGGGCGTGGAGTCCGACGCCGACCTGCTCGACCTCCACACCAACGCCGCGGTGGCCTTCTTCATGTACGAAGACTCGCTCCGCATGAAGAAGCCGTGGTTCCCCTGGCGGGCCTCCGACAAGGGGTACAAGAACAACGGCCCCGGTTGGGACCCCGACGGGTCGCACACGTGGCATACCGAGGAGTTCGCCGCCGAGGCAGTTGCCGCGGCCAAGGCCGTTCTGAAAGGTGATGTCGCGGCACCGGCCGAGACGGTCTCGAAGCCGAAGAACACGGGTACGCCGCCGACACCGGGTTCGATCGTCTACAAGATCGGCCCCGACGACTCCGACGGCCTCATCGCCATCGTCAGCCGGTGCCTCGGACTCACTGCGGCACCGTGGCCGGTCCGGTCGGCGGCCGCGGAGATGATCGCCGAACACAACGGTGGCACGCTCGACACCGTCTGGCGGCCGGGGGATTCCCTCGCCTTCCCGGCCGAGATCGAGGGAATCCGGAGCTACGTGGTGCAACCGGGCAACGGCCTGATCGCCATCGCCAAGGGCCTCGGGCTCGGGGGCAGCAAGAAGGCGCAGACGCTCGTCGCCGACATCAACGCCTGGCAGGGCGCAACCCCTCAACCGGGCGCTGTCTGGTACGGAGGTCCTGTGGCCTGAGCAGGGCCGACGCTGCGCCGCCGGGCTGCATGCGAGAATCGGCCCCGTGGAACACGAGGACGACGACATCGAAGTGGAGGTCACGGTCACCCACCGGGGTCGGCTCGCCGATCGGTGGGTCCGCTTCGACAGTTGGCGGCGACGGCTGACCACCGAGCTGACGGCGCTGCCCGACACACTGGCGACGTTCCGCCGCGGCGCGAACAACTTCGAAGTGGTGAGTCAGCGCCTCGCCGAGAGTTCCGACGCGCTGGAACAGATGACCAAGGTCTACGAGGCCACGCTGGCCGACTCGGCGCGGCGATCGGCCGATGTGGCCAAGGCCCTCCGCTCACAGGTCGACACGATCGCCGCCGCGGGCTCACCCGAGAGGGCGATGGGTGCGCTCAAAGAGATGCAGCGGTTGGTCGGCACGTTCCAGCAGCTCAACCCCTTCTGGCCGACCGCGCCGACCGTCCCCGACGGGCCCGACGACGAGGAATCCGACGAGTAGTCACCCCAGCAGCGCGACGAGCTTGTCTCCCTCCGCTGCCGTGTGGCGACGCGGCGGTCCCTACGCTCGGTCGCCATGCAGTTCGGGGTCTTCTACGAGCATCAGTTGCCCAAGCCGTGGTCGGAGGACGACGAGTTCCGGTTGTTGCGCGAGGCGTTGGAGCAGGTCGAGCTGGCCGACCGGCTGGGGTTCGACTACGCCTGGGAGGTGGAGCACCACTTCCTCGACGAGTACTCCCACTCGTCGGCGCCCGAGGTCTTTCTCGCCGCCTGCGCCGCACGCACCGAGCGGATCCGGCTGGGGCACGGCATCCGCCAGGTGATCCCCAACTACAACCATCCGGCCCGCTCCGCCGAGGGACTCGCCACGCTCGACCTCGTCAGCGACGGCCGGGTCGACTTCGGGATCGGAGAGGGCGCCACCCGCCTCGAACTGCACGGGTTCGGGATTCCCGCCAAGGAGAAGCGGGCGATGTCGCTCGAGGCCGGCGAGCAGATCGCCAACATGATGGTGCTCGACCCCTATCCGGGCTTCGAGTCGGAGTACTTCTCACTCCCCTGCCGCAACGTCCTGCCCAAGCCGCGCCAGAAGCCGCATCCGCCCATGTGGATCGCCTGCACCAACCGCGACACGATCAAGGTCGCCGCCCGCAACGGGCTCGGTGCGCTGGCGTTCAGCTTCATCGACCCGGACGAGGCCAAGAAGTGGGTCGACATCTACTACGACATCGTCAAGAGCGACGAGTGCGTGCCGCTCGGGCACACGGTGAACGCGAACGTCGCCCTCGTGGCCGGTTTCTCCCTCCACGAGGATCGTGCGGAGGCGGTGCGGCGCGGTCGGGAGGGCTTCGAGTTCTTCGGGTACGCGCTGAACGCCCTCGTCGCCCAGGATCAGGTGCCCGGCCGAACGGACCTGTGGGGCGAGTTCCAGGCGCTGCGCGGCCCCGACGCCACCGACCGCGCGGTGGCGGCCGCGGTGGCCGCCGGCGACGACTACTCCAACTGCATCGGCGCCCCCGACGATGCCCGCCGCTACCTCCGCGATCTTGCCGACGTCGGGGTCGACCAGGTGATCTTCCTCCAGCAGGCGGGACGCAACCGCCACGCCGACATCTGCTCCTCGCTCGAACTGTTCGCCTCCGAGGTGATGCCCGAGTTCGTCGCCGACGAGCAGGTCCGCCAGAAGGAGAAGACAGCCGAGCTGGCCCCGTTCATCGAGGCCGCTCTCGCCCGCAAGGAGTGGATGCAACCCCTCCCCGACGAGGACATCCCGGTGGTGCAGGCCTCGGTCAAGAAGGCCCAGACCTCCGGCCGGATCTGACCGTTTCGCGAACTCACCGCATCGGACGGGGGCCGGGCGCACGGGCTCCCGCAGTGCAGTAGCGTCGCGCGTCCCGCGACGAGGAGGTCCCGATGCCCGAGTTCACGTCCCACCCCGCCGGCACCCCGAGTTGGGTCGACCTGATGAGTCCCGACGTCGATGCGTCGAAGGCCTTCTACACCGCGGTGTTCGGCTGGGATGCAGAGGACCAGTTCGACGACGAGGGCAACCGTGTGTACGTGATGTTCTCCCTGAACGGCAAGAGCGTCGCCGGCCTCGGTGGCCAGGCCCCCGGTATGGAGGGCATGCCCGCCGTGTGGAACACCTATGTCGCCACCGACGACACCGCCGCCACAGTTGCGAGGGTGATGGAGCACGGCGGCCAGGTGCTGATGCCGCCGATGCAGGTCTTCGACTCGGGTGAGATGGCGATCTTCATGGACCCGACCGGTGCGTCCTTCTCGGTGTGGAAGGCCGGCGAACACATCGGCGCCGAGATCTGCAACGAGCCGAACACCTACAGCTGGAACGAGCTGATGACGCGTGGCGTCGAGGACGCACTCGTCTTCTACAGCAAGGTGTTCGACTGGGCCTTCGAACCCCAGCAGATGCCGGACGGCAGCACCTACCACGTGATCGCGGGCGGCGAGCACGGCGGCCTCGGCGGAGTCATGGCCATGCCCGATGAGATGCCCGACGAGGTCCCGAACCACTGGGCCGTCTACTTCGCTGTGGCCGACCTCGACGACACCCTCGGGAAGATCACCGCCAACGGTGGCGAGGCGGTGTTCGGTCCGATGGACATCCCCGGCGTCGGCCGCACGGCGACGATTCACGACCCTGCGTCGGGCAGCTTCTGCATCCTGCAACCGGCGATGGAGTAGCCATCCGGGAAACTCCGGGCACCGCTCGCCGCACCGTGCTCGGGGCCCATAACGTCGAGACGTGAGCGTCCACCCGGACGAACCTCTGGTCGTCCTCGACGACGACTGGGACTTCGACGATCCCCTCGACGACGAACCCGGCGTCCGTCGGCCACGCCGCCGTGCTCTCGTCGGGCTGGTGGCAGTGGCCGGGTTCCTGCTGGCATCGGTGATCGTCACGACGTTCGACGAGGGTGGCACGGGCCCTGCACGGCCCGACACCTCCGGCCTGGCCTCGGTGGAGCCCGGCAACCTGCCCGACACGCTCACCCAGGCATGGTCGACCCGCTTCGCCGGAACCGGCAGCGCCGTGGCCACGTCGCTCCTGGTGGAGGACGATCTCGCCGTCGTGGTGATCGACGACGGCAGCCGTGACCGCTCGCTGGTCGCCGCCGTCGACGGTGCAACCGGTGAACAGCTCTGGCGGCGCAGCTTCGCCTACTCCCCCTCCGAGTTGGATCCCCTGCTCGTCGAGGACGGTGTCCTGGTCATCGAGCAGGACGACCGGCTCACCAGCAACCGGTTGATCGGCCTCGCAGCCGCAGACGGGTCCGACCGGTGGGAGCGTCGAATGCGCGGGGTCTCGTTCAACGGCGTGCTCGACGGCACGACGCTGGTCGCCAACATCGACCGTGACGAATCGACCGAGACCGCCTTCTACGCCCCGTCGACGGGCGAGCCGGTGGGCTCGATCGGCGGCGACGTCACCACGACCGACCTCGACGGGACCTGGTACTTCGCGTCGGGTTCGACACTGGCGAGCGTCGAGCTGGCCGACGGTTGGACGGAACCCGTCAGCGCGGCAGAGCTCCGCGCCGCGGGTGAGCAGCGGGTCGTCTCCGTCGATGGACGGCTCATCACCACCGACGCGTTGGGCCGTCTCGCCGAGATCGAGGCCGACGGCGCCCTGACCGCGATCCGGGCCGACGACGTTGCACCGATCACGGCGATGTGGCCGTCGGGGGGCCGGACCTTCGTGGGGATCGGCGACGGACAGGTCGTCGGCATCGAGTTGCTCCGTGACGCCGCCGTCATGACGTGGCGGCGCGATGGCGCGGTCCGCCAGTTCGGCCTGACCGACGAGGGCGTGCTCCTCGTCATCGGCGACCCCGACTCCGACACACGACGATTCGTCATCGACGGCGCGACCGGCGACGAACTCGGTTCGTTCGCCCCCCAGGTTCCCGGAGGCGGGTCGGTGCGGTTCGCGTCGAACGGATTCGTGACCTCCCCGAACGGCTCGGACCACGAAGCGTTCGACCTCGGCGGCAACCCACTCTGGAAGCTGGACGACGTCGGCAAGCTCGCCGTCGGCGACGACATCGTGGTCGCCCTCGCCAAGACCCCCAGCGGCTTCCGCCTCACCGGATACCAGAGCTGACACGGC
>CBFCWZ010000077.1:0-12877 GCA_965601935.1 uncultured Ilumatobacteraceae bacterium | reverse complement strand
GCAGGTGCGCTACAGCGATTTGTTCCTGCACCGGCGTGTGATGGCTATGATCGCGGCGATATCGTCGCAGGTCACCAATCCGGGATAGCTCAGTTGGCAGAGCGATCGCCTGTTAACCGATTTGTCGCAGGTTCGAGCCCTGCTCCCGGAGCCGAGACGCCCTGGCCATCGTGCCGGGGCGTTGTCGCGTCCGGCCCCCTGTTACGGTCCAGCCGAACACGAAACGGGGGATCAGAATGGAACTGGGAGCAGGCAAGGTCGCGGTCGTCACCGGGGCGGGGAGCGGGATCGGGCTCGCCTTGAGTCATGCCTTCGCCAAGGCCGGATGCTCGGTCGTACTGGCCGACGTGCAGGTCGATGCACTCGAGCACGCTGCGACGGAGGTGGCCGGGCACGGGGTCGAGACGCTGGCAGTTCGCACCGACGTCAGCAGCAAGGAGTCGATCGACGAACTCGTCCAGTCCACACTCGACCGCTTCGGCGCCGTCCACGTCGTGTGCAACAACGCCGGTGTGTCAGGTGCGGGCGACCCGTGGCTGGGCCCGATCGAAGGTTGGGAGTGGACGATGGGCGTCAACTTCTGGGGTGTCGTCTACGGCATCCGGGCCTTCCTGCCCCACCTCATGGCGTCGGGCGGCGGCCACGTCGTCAACACGGCGTCGATGGCCGGGCTGTACCCGGGGTTCGCTCCGCCGTACGACGCCAGCAAGCATGCCGTCGTCGCCATCAGCGAGAGTCTCTACAACAGCATGCAAGCGGGGATGATGCCGATCGGCGTGTCGTGCCTGTGCCCGGGGTGGGTGCGGACCGGCATCCTCGACGCCGACCGCAACTGGCCCTCTGAGCTCGGTGAGTTGCCCGAGACCAACGCCGCGTCCGAGGTCACCCGCAACTACGTCCGCCGGGCGATCGACGAGGGCACCCCGCCCGCCGTCATCGCCGACATGGTGGTCGAGTCGGTCCGGGAGGACCGCTACTGGGTGATCCCGCACGACGACTTCCTCGAGATCGCGATGGAGCGCTTCCATTCGATCGGTGAGCGGCGCAACCCGCAGCCGCCCGAGGAGACGCCCGGCATGCCTCCACGCCAGCAGATGATGGCCGAGGTGATGGAGGCGATGATGGCCGAGATGGCCGAGATGAATGAGATGGCTGAAGGTGACGGCTGACTCAACCGCCGAGCGGCCTCGAGGTCGGCCAGGCCGCAGGGTCGAGCATCCGGAAGGCGTCGTAGAAGTTCTCCGGCTGCGCCAGTGCCACGATGTAGGTGATCCGTTCGGTCACCTCGCCTTCGGCGTGGAGCGCACCAGCGGGGAGCCGTAGGCGGTCACCGGCTTCGAGGGTCACCCTGTCACCGGCCTCGTCGAGCAGGTACGTCGACCCCTCGATGACGTAGCCCATGCTGTCCTGGTCGTGCCAGTGCACCGGAAGGGCGTCCATGCGCGTCGACACATAGGTGGTGGGCCAGTACCCGGTGGCGATGATGTCCCGCATCGCCTCCTCCCGAGTCGAGAAGTAGCCTTTGTCGATCTTCATCACCGGCCGTGTCCCCATACAGCGACAGTAGAGCGGCGGAGAGTCGACTCTCGGCTCGTATGGTGGCCCGCTGCGGGGCGATAGCTCAGTTGGTCAGAGCAGCGGACTCATAATCCGTCGGTCCCGGGTTCGAGCCCCGGTCGCCCCACCCGATCTAGCAGGTAGAACCTACCGTTCGGAGCCTCGGAGGTCGCCAAATTCGATGGCGATCCAACATCTCTCCAACATCTTCGGTCGCGACGGACTACCGCTTGCTCCATGGCTGAGCTCCGATCGGCGCCGGGGATGCGGGAGCGGTCGGCCGGCGTGTGGGAGCTGATCGTCGAGGCGGGCCGGGACCCGGTGACCGGCCGACGCCGACAGGTCAGTCGCACGTTCCGAGGGAACCTGCGCGACGCGAAGAAGGCGCGCGCTGCGTTGCTCGTCGAGGCCAGCAAGGGTCGACACGAGGGAACGAACGCCTCGCTCGACGACCTCTTCGGCGATTGGGTGGTCGAGCTGAAGCGCAAGGGTCGGTCGCCGAACACGATCGCCGGCTACGAGCAGGTCTACCGCCACAACATCCAGCCGACGCTCGGACAATCGCGGGTGACCAAGGTGACGACGAAGACGCTCACCGACCTCTACGGGGCGCATCAGGCTCGGGGTCTGTCGGCTCGCAGCGTCTACCGGATCCATGCCTGTCTGTCGTCGATGTTCAGCCAGGCGTGTCGATGGGGCTGGCGGGATTCGAACCCGGCGCAGTGGGCCGAGCCGCCGCCGATCCCGAACACGACGCCGGTCGTTCCGACGCCCGAGGAGGTGCGTGCGCTGATCGACGCAGCCGAAGAGTCCCGCCGTCCTGAGCGCGCTCGTTTGATCATGACCGCTGCCACGACCGGGCTCCGGCGCGCCGAGCTCTGCGGTTTGCGCCGGCGGCGCGATGTCGACCTCGAGCAGCAGGTGCTGCGCGTGTCGGTGTCGGTTGCGTCGCTCAGCGACAACTTGAGGAGGAATCACGATGACCGTCCCGACCACTTTGGACGCGGCCGTGTGGCTGCGCAACTTTCTGGACAGGGCACCCGGATCCCGATCCGGAGCTGCGTGGAGTTTCGGCTGATGGAGGACGGTCGTGCCAGCAGCGAGTTTCTCTGGGAGCGAAGGATCGGTAGCGCCGTGTGCCGGGATCGGTGCGGCCGCGTGGGTCAGGCGTACATCGACTCGATTGATTCGACGTACCGGGCGTGGATGCCTCGACGCTTGAGCTTGGATGTCGGGGTCAGCACGTCGGAGTCGGGTAACCACTCTTCACCGAGCACGACGAACCTCTTGATCTGTTCGACCTGGGCGAATTGCTGGTTGATCTCCTCGACGCCGGACTGGATCGCAGCCCGAACGTCGGGATCGGCGGCGAGGTCCTCGAGGCTCATGCCCTGCTTGCCGTTGGTGGCGGCCCAGACCGGCGCCGCTTCCGGGTCGAGAACGAGAAGCGCCGAGCAGAACTTGCGCTGATCACCGATGGCGCATGCCTGCCCGACGAGCGGGATCATCTTCAACGCCGCCTCGAGGTTGGCTGGGCTGATGTTCTTGCCACCCGAGGTGATGATCAGCTCCTTCTTGCGATCGACGATCTTGAGGTAGCCGGCTTCGTCCATCTCGCCGATGTCGCCTGAATGCAGCCATCCGTCGATCACGGTCTCGCTCGTCTTGTCCGGCTGCTTGAGGTAGCCCTGGAAGACGTTGCCGCCACGGGCGATGACCTCGCCGTCCTCGGCGATCTTCACTTCCATGCCCGGGATCGCCTGGCCGACGTAGCCGGGCTTGTTGTGGAGTGGCGACCACGTCATCGGGCCGGTCGACTCCGACATGCCGTAGATCTCCGACAGCGGTACCCCGATGGCATTGAACCACTCGAGAATCTGGGCCGGCAGCGGCGCAGCACCCGTGATGGCCAGCTCCAACGCGTCGAGTCCGACGAGACCCCGGACAGCATCGAATGCCACGGCGTTGAGGAAGCCAAGGGTGTCCAGTTGTTCCTGGGTGGCCGTGCCGTCGAACTTGGCGCGGTTGATCTCGATCGCCGCCGCGACACCATCGTTGAATTGCCCCTGCCTCTCCGGATCAGCGGCCAACGCAGCGTTGATGCCTGCGTAGATCTTCTCGAACACCCGCGGCACACCGAACAGCAGCTGCGGGTGCACCTCCTTGAGGTAGGTCGTCAGCTCGTTCGGATCAGGGCAACACGCGACGTCGTAGCCGAAAACGAGGGCGCCGTAGTGGCTGGTCGCACGCTCCGCGATGTGAGCCATCGGCAGGTACGACACCACCCGCCAGCCGAGTGCTTCCGCGTGGGTGCGATCGAAGCACTCCAGTAGCAGCTCGACGGTGAACACGATGTTGTACTGGTTGAGCATCACGCCCTTCGGCGGGCCCGTCGTGCCGGAGGTGTAGATGAGGGTGGCGAGGTCATCGGGGCTGGTCTCGGCGGCGAGCGCCTCGAGATCGGCCTCGCCGTGAGCGAAGAGGTCCTCGGCCGGGAACACACCGTCGGGGAGAGGGCCTTCGGGCGGGTCAATGACGAAGATCTTCTCCAACTGAGGAAGCTCGTCGCGAACCTTCAGCATGCGTTGGAGGAACGAATCGTCCTCGACGATCGCGACCTCGGCTTCGGCGTGGTCGGCCAGGTACTGGATCTCCTCGGGCGACGACGAGTTGTAGATCGAGACGGGCGTCGCCCGCACGAACTGAGCACCGAGATCGAACCAGTGAAAATCCGGCCGGTTGCGCATCATGAGCAAGACGCGCTCGTCGGGGGTCACGTCGTTCGCAAGGAACCCAGCCGCGACCTGCGCGGCACGTTTGCGGACGTCGCCGACGGAGAACCGCACCCACCCGCCATCGGCGTCCATCGCACTCAGCGACGATGCATCTGGGTGGTTGTCGGCAAGTCGCAGGAACTGTTTCGGGATCGTCAGGCCAGCGATTCGTGCGTCGACTTCGGCAGCAGTGGATCGGGTCGTCATGGATGGGATTCTCGCGTGTCGAGCCAGCATCGTCCATCGGGTGCCCAGGTCGGGCATGTGTCAGCAAGGTCACGCAGGACTGGATCAGCCTGCTACCGGATGGTCCAAGTCGTCAAGATCCCCGCGATCGGCGGGCCACCGGACACCGACGGGCGAGCGTTGTCCACCAGCCGGCACGCTACGCCGTCAAGCGTCTCATCGGGCCACGCGCGTTTCCGTGCGGAATCGCCCGAGCCGACGTGCCGAACTCGCGCAGGTGCCGGGCCGTTTCGACTCCGCATATTCTGAGGGTTGGCGCTCCTCCTGGTATCAACTTGATACCATGATCGGATGGCGATGACACTGAGGCTCTCCGACGACGAGCAGGGCGCGCTTCGAGACCGAGCGGCAGCGGAGGGAATCTCGATGCAGGACGCTGCTCGACGAGCGATCCGCGACTATGTGGCGCGCTCGGAGCACCGGTCCCGAGTCGCCGCAGCGGCTGGACTGATCACCGACGCGCACGCCGACGCGATCGACCGACTTGGTCGCTGAGGGTCGAGTCGAGTTCCTCGACCTCGACGACTTGCTCGACCTTGCGCAAGTCCTGCTCGGCGACTCACCACCAATCCGCGATGTTGGCCTGCTGGCCTCGGCCGTCGCACGGCCACAGACCACCGTCGGGGGCGAGGACGCCTATCCGACGATCTGGCTCAAGGCCGCCGCTCTGCTGCAGTCCGTCGTCGGGAATCATGCCCTTGTCGACGGCAACAAGCGACTCGGCTGGCTCTCGGTCGCGGTCTTCCTCGAGATCAACGACACCAGTGTCGCAGCGGCCTCCAACGACGACGTCTACACGTTGGTGATGGAGGTTGCCCAGGCAGGACTCGCGCTCGATGACATCGCCGACCGACTACGACGTCTCGTCAACTGACCGCGAAGCCGCACGACTCGTCGCACGTTCTCGCGCACGTGGCCCAGCGCGGGCGTGCCGTATTGTGCGCCTCATCGCTCGGCGCGGGAGGTGAGGCGGGCGCGCTCCCGAGCAAACCCTCTTGGGTCAGAGAGGTTCCGCGTGCGCGCCGAACGCCGTCGAGGTCATCCAAGCCGGTCGGCCAGTGAGTCAGTGCGCTCGGAGGGGGCTCTGTGGAAGAGATCGAGAGGATCTGACCGCACGTCGCAACGTCCACCGGTGCGGACTGTGGACGCGAGACCTGGGCGCCAGGCTTGGCCGAAGCGCGGTCGTTCGAACGGTGGTAGTTGTCTGAACCGTGACGTCGGAGCCCGTACGCCTCACTGGCACCGTCCATCCGCATCTGGACGCTCAGTTGACAGCATCGCATCGCTGCATCCGAACCGCCGTGGCGGCGTCCGCGACCAAGGTGACCGAGCTGTTCGCTGTCGGCCCGGTGGTCGCCGCGATGTCGATCGGCTACACCCGTGACATCGACTGCTTTCTCGATTCCACCCGTGCCGAAGACTTCGGGCTGCCTCGAACGTTGTCGGTCGGTGCCCTTTCCGACGCGAGAGCCGGCCTGGCGACGACGCACCCGTCGCCCGGACTGCGTAGGTCATGGTGCCGCGACGGCTCCAACCGCTCGGGTACGTTCGCGCTGACGAGGGAGGGTCGTGGAGCGTAAGTCGGTTGGCCCGGCAGCCCGATTTCGCCGCGCTCCTCGCCCTCGAGTCCTATCGCACGTCACCGACGGTCGATGCGCTCGGCGCCCTCTTGAACGTGGTCGACACATCCACCACGTTCGTGCAGCGTGTCGACGCCCACGAGGACCCGATCGACGCCGTGGCCCGGAGCGCGGACGGGAGACTGGCCGCCAGCGGCGATCGCTCTGGGGGCGTGGTGATCTGGGAGGTGGCGGACGACGGTGTCGTCGAACGCCGCTCGGACCTCGACGTCGACAGTGCCGTTCTGGATCTGACCCTTGACGGTTCGGGGCTGTTGACGATCTTGTCCGACGGGCAACCTGCACAGGTCTGGGACGTCTCCGCCGTGCCGTCGGTACTCGTCGAGGAGGGTGTTGTGGCCGGCTACGCGGCGTCATCACCGGATGGCCTCACCGCCGCGGGCCTGGCGCCCGCCGACGATGGTGACACGCTGTTCGTGATCGGTGATCCGCTCGCCGCCGAGCCGGACCTCGCTCTGCCGCTCGGTGTTCCGTACGACGATCTCGAGGGAGTCACGATGCCGACCTTCTCTCCGGACGGTTCGCTGGTCGCCGTCGGCGTGGACACCGGGGTCCTGCTCGTACGCGACGAGGAATTCGAGGTGCTCGACCTGCTCGACCTCGAGGGAATCGAGGCCGCCGACGGCCTGGCACTGTCGAGTCTCGAGTTCGTGAGTGACGACGGCGTGATCGCGCTTGGCGTGGAGGAGGGGCACATCTATCTCGTCGATGTCTTCGGCGACGCCATCGCCCACCCGCTGACCCCTCTGACATCGAGCGGTCCGCGCTCGATGGCGGCGATCACCGCGGTGGAAGACGGTGAGACCTTCGAGTTGCTCGGCTCGGCCCACGACAACGGCGAGGTGAAGGTGTGGATCATCGATGGCCTCGACGGTTCGGAGTTCCAGACGCTACGGGGCCACACCGAGGAGGGGCTCGCCGTGACCCTCTCCCCAGAAGGGTTGGTCTTCTCCGGCGACTGGGATGGTGATCTCGTGGTCTCGGACGCGTTCGGTCTCGCCCAGATCGGTTTCCCACTCGTCTCGGAGGAACTTCTGCCGGTGCACCAGAGCGACGTCGAGGATGTCGCGTTCCTCACCCCGTCGACGATCGTGTCGTTGGATGCCGCCGGCGAGCTGCAGTCGTGGTCCACCGACACACTGCTCCCTGACGGCATTGTGACCGGCTCGGCGATCACGGCGGTCGATGCGCGACTCGGGTTCGTCGCCACCGGCGACGAAGAGGGCGGGGTCGCGATCTCCGGCGCCGACGGCGCTCGCGTCGACGCCGGCCCCACCCATCCTGCGACGGTCGAGTTGGTGGAGATCTCCGGCGACGGTTCGCGTTTCGTGACGGCGAGCAGCGCCGGTGATGCGTGGGTGTGGACGACCGACGGCGAGCGCATCGTGGAGATCGACCTGCCGGACGACTTCTCCGTCAGCGCGGCGGTCTTCCCCACGGCCGAGGAGCTGTGGCTCGGCGGCGTCGAATTCCGAGAGGAGGACCAGCAATCGCTCGTCCTCGCAGTCGATCCCTCCAGCGGAACCGTCACCGCCACGGCGCGTCACAACGACGAACCCGGACACGACGTCGCCTCACTGGCGGTCAGCCCTGACGGATCGACACTCGCATCCGGCGGCACCGACCGGCGGATCTTCCTCCACGACACCGCAGCGCTCGATTCCGAGCCGCGGGAACTCGCCGCCCACGTCGACGAGGTGTCGGGTATTGCCTTCCTCAGCGACGACCTGCTCGTGTCCGGCGATCGCGACGGCCGGATCCTGACGTGGGACGTCCCCTCCGGGCGGGCGGTGGGTGAACTGACCGGTCCGAGTGACGGGATCTCGTCCGTCGTCGTGGACCGGGATGCGCAGCTGCTGGTGGTGGGCTCGGAGGACGACGTCGTGTGGAGCTGGGATCTCCGGCTGGAGACCTGGCTCGAAGGTGCCTGCAGGGTGGCCGGCCGCAATCTGACGGCCGACGAGTGGGCTGCCCTACGGATCGACGAAACGCCCGTCGCCCACTGCCCGGAGATGGAGGAGAGCTCGCACGAGCCGGCCTCCTACGACCACGACGAATGAATCGGAGCCCGCGGGCGGCGGCTCATCCACCGCCCTCTTCGTCTCGCCGGCGCAGAATCCTGCAGGTGAGCGCGCTCACGCCTCACGACAGCGACACGACCCACCTGCCGCTCGGCCACGTGTCGATGGAGCGATGACGCGGTGTATTGCTGCGCGACGGCGAGCGAGTGCCCGGCGTGTCGAGAACACTCGTGCCGGCGCTGTTCGTCGCGTGGGTGGATCCGCTGTCGCGATGTGCGGCCAGGGGATGGCCCGGCGCCAGGCTCGACGGAGCGCGAGCATGGTGCGGTGCGCATCTACGTCGCAGGGCCCCTGTTCACCCCAGGGGATCGACGGTTCCTCGACGAGCTCGCCGACACACTCGGGAACCACGGACACGAGTGCTTCGTGCCTCAGCAGCAGCACTTCGAGCCATTCGACGCGGCGACGATCTTCGCCGTCGACTCGGCCGGCAAGTTGGTCTGGAGCATCGACGCGGTCATTGCGACACTCGCCGACTGGCACGGGCACGCCGAGACGTGACCCGACAGTCCGTCGATGAATGATCGGCCCTTCGGGAGGGCCGACAGGTCGATGCAGTACCGCGAGCACTGATACGTTCCCGCGGGTGGTGATGACGGGGAGCGAGGTGACGGAGGGGTACCTGCTGATGGCCGACATCTCGGGGTACACGGAGTTCCTGACCGGGACCGAGCTCGAGCATTCCCACGCGATCGTCACCGAACTCACGGACCTCATCCGGTCCTGCCTCGCGCCCCCGATGCAGTTCGTGAAGCGGGATGGCGATTCGGTGTTCTGCTTCGCCCCGGAAGCTGCCTTCCCGAACGGGGAACTCCTCCTCGAACTCGCCGAGTCGTGCTACTTCGACTTCGAGACCCGTCTCCAGAACATGACCCGTTCGACCACGTGCCCCTGCGACGCGTGCCGGCAGATCAGCGGCCTCGACCTCAAGTTCGTGGCCCATTTCGGGTCATTCCTCGTCGACCGGGATCTCGACGGCCGACTCGACCTCGCGGGCCCTGATGTGATCCTCATCCACCGGCTCCTCAAGAACTCGATCATCGAGCAGGGCGGGCCACACTCGTATGCCTTCCTCACCGATGCCTGCGCGACTCACGGAGACGCCGCGTTCCGTCTGTTGGCTCACACCGAGTACTACGACTCGTTCGGGGCTGTCAGTGGCGTCGTCCAGGACCTCGCCGCCGTGGCCACGGCCCGGCGGGAGGCCGAGCGCGTTCGCGTCACCGAGGACGACGCCGACTTCGTCTCGGTCTACGAGGTCGACGCGCCGCCGGGCGTGTGCTGGCAGTACCTCGTCGAGCCCGGTAAGCGGCTCCGCCACGTGGCGGGCGTCGAGACGAGCGTCGACTTCGAGCCGAACGCCGACGGCCGGATCGCCGCCGGGGCCGTCAGCCACTGTGCCCACGGCACCGGGGGAGAGGGCATGCGTGAGTACCTCGACTGGCGCCCCTATGAGTACTTCACGTGCCGGCTCTCGCCGGTCGCCACCAACGGAGTTCTGCCCGACGGCATCGTCGAGTGCATCGAGACCTACCACTTCGAGGGCATCGAGGACAGCCGCACCCGTGTGTGGTGGCTCCTCCGCAGCATCGACCGTTCCGACGAGGGAATGGCTGCGTTCGAGGCTGCCGCTGCAGTCCTCCGGATGATGGCCGCGGACTCCTCGTGGGGAAACCAGATGCGCAACCCGATCGCCGAGGACGCTGCCTCCTACGGGCTGGCGACGGCGTCCTGAGCACTGCCCGGCAGCGATACGCTCGGGATCGATGTCGTCCGACGCCGAGCTCCATCAGTACCGCGTGACCGAAACCGTGGAGCACACGGTCGTCTCGTCACGTCCGTTGTCCGGTCCCGAGATCAAGCGGGCCGTCGACCAGATCCGTGCGGGTTCGGATCCCGAAGAAGGCATCGAGATCACCTGGAACACCTCGTCGCAATGGGGCGGCCTCGTCCTCGACGCGCCTCCGGAAGCGGAGCGTCACCAGGTGCCCACACGCATGGTCGACGCCGTCGACGACTCCTTCGACTGATCCGCTCGCTGTGCCCGTTCCCTCCGATCTCTCTGTTCCCGCGCCGCGACCCCTTGACATAGTTACGTATGTACGTACAATTGGGTGGAGCGCGGTGAGGACTGCGCCGCACTGGAAGGGGAATCGTCAATGCCGACGACATCGCATCACAAGATCCTGATCATCGGGGGAGGTGCGGCCGGCATCTCGGTCGCTGCGCGCCTGATCCGCAAGGTCGACGACGTGGCCATCATCGAGCCGTCGGAGAAGCACTGGTATCACCCGCTCTGGACCCTCGTCGGAGCGGGCAAGGTGAAAGCGTCCGCCACCGAACGCACCGAGTCGTCGGTGATCCCGAAGAAGGTGCAGTGGATCCACGATGCGGCGGACAGCTTCGATCCCGACAACAATGCCGTCCACACCTCGAGCGGCAAGACCTACACCTACGACGCTCTCATCGTGTGCCCGGGTATCCAGCTCGACTGGGACAAGATCCCCGGCGTCTCCGACACCATCGGCAAGAACGGGGTGTCTTCCAACTACGAGTTCCACCTCGCACCCAAGACCTGGGAGTTCATCCGCGGCACGAAGTCCGGCACGGCGATCTTCACGATGCCGAGCGGTCCGATCAAGTGCGCCGGTGCACCCCAGAAGATCGCCTACCTCGCCGCCGACTACTGGCGCAGCCAGGGCATTCTCGACGACATCGAGGTGCACCTCGTGCTCCCGACCCCGCGTACCTTCGGGGTCCCTGTGTTCGCCGACGCGCTCGACAAGGTCGTGGAGGACTACGGCATCCACCTCCACCTCGAAACCGAACTCGAGTCGCTCGACCCGTCGAGCAAGAAGGCCTCCTTCAAGAGCATGAACGAGGACGGCGAGGGCTTCTCGCTGCCCTACGACATGATGCACGTCGTCCCTCACCAGTCGGCTCCCGATTGGGTCAAGGCGAGTCCGCTCAGCCAGGACGCTCCTGCCGGCTACGTCGACGTGGACCAGCACACCCTCCAGCACGTCACCTACAAGAACGTGTTCGCACTGGGCGACGCCGGTTCGACCCCCAACTCCAAGACCGGCGCAGCCGTCCGGAAGCAGGCCCCCGTCGTCACCGAGAACGTGCTCAGTGTTCTCGACGGCGGCGAACCTGTTGCCACCTACGGCGGCTATGCCTCGTGCCCTCTCGTGACCTCGAGCAAGCACATGCTCCTCGCCGAGTTCGACTACACGATGGAGCCCACGCCGAGCTTCCCGATCATCGACGCCACCAAGCCCCGCCGCGACATGTACTACCTGAAGCGGTACGGCCTGCCGTTCCTCTACTGGAACCTCATGCTGAAGGGCCGTTCCTGACGGAGTTCCAACGGGCGCCGGGCCCGCGCCGGTGTCAGGGGAGGTAGGCGGCGAGCATGTCGCGCATGTGGACCATGCCGATGAGCGTCGCGTTCTCGCCGACGAGGACGTGGCGAACGTAGTTGTTCATCATTTCGCCGACGACCTCACCCACCATCGAATCGGGAGTCGCCCACTTCAGATGAGTCGACTCGACGGTGGAGACCGGCGTGTCATCGAGGTCGAGGCCCTCGGCAACCGCGCGCAGGATGTCGCGTTCGCTCACGACGCCTTCCACGCTCTCGACCGTGCCGACGACGATGCATCCGACGCCGCCCTTCTCGAGCGCGATGGCGGCCTCGCGCAGGGTCGCGGTGGACTCCACGGCGATGATCTCGTCGTTCATGAACGCGGTGATCGGGGCGGAGTTCCCGTAGACCTGCTGGCTCTCGAACTCTTCGGTGTCGTAGTCGTTGTTGCTCATGTCGTCTCCTCACCGACGCTAGGCGATCTGGCCGTCGGCGGACTGCATCCTCACGACCCTGAGGGCAGCCCGTGTCGGGCCAGCGATGCGTTCGTGTAGCGCCCGTCCTCGGTGACGTCGTCACCGAACCAGGCTGGTGCTTCGTAGGCCGTCATTTCCTCCTCCGACGTGAACTCCACCTCGGCGTACACCAGCCCGGCGAGCTTCTCGTCGAAGACATCCAACTCGATGGTGTGCCCGCCGGATGGCAACTCGTACCTCGTCTTGGAGACACGCTCGTCACCGGTGAGCGGCCACAGGCGTTCGAAGACGTCCCGTTCGATCGTCCACTCCAGTTCCGTCCGCGTGGACCCGGAGCCCGACTTGATCGTGACCGTGCAGCCCTTGGTTCCGGCATCACGGACTCGCAGCGACAGGTCGGCGGTGGATGCCAGGTACCCCTGTCGCAACCGGGTGCCCTGGGGCAACTCGGAGGGCACCTCGGCCACGAGCCACTTCCGCTCCCGCTCGAAGTGATCGGCGCCGGACTCGTCGGTGGCATCCGGCCCGACCGGTTCGTTCAGATCGGCGATCCCGCCGAGGGGGCGGTCCTCGCCGCGCGTGCGTGTCGTCTGCCAGTAGGTGTGGATACGCCCTCCGAATGCCCCAGGCGACTCGGCGTAGATGGTGGCTCCCGACCTCAGAGCCCGCTGCTGGAGGATCACCCGGTGCACGGCGATCACCGAGGTCGCCGCGATCACCACCTTGCGCCCACCGA
>CBFCWZ010000076.1:0-12933 GCA_965601935.1 uncultured Ilumatobacteraceae bacterium | reverse complement strand
GTTCGGCCATCGTCGGCCACGCCGTGTTCAACCTCATCGCCAGCGTCCTCATCCTGGTCACCCGCTGAGGACCTGGAAGATCCGCGCAGCGGCGGCGTCAGCTGTCGCGGGCGGCGGCGAGGAGGGCGTCCGCGGCGTCGCGGATCTCCACGGTGAGGCGGTCCACGTCGGGGCACAGGTCGGGGTCGACGTGGAGCCCGAACGTGAGGGTGTCGACGTGGGACAGCAGAGCGACGCCGAGAGCGGTGTTCGGCCCGAGGGGGACGACAGGGATCACCGCCGTCGCTTCGGCGCCGAGGAGGTACAGCGGCTGCGGCGAGCCGGGAACGTTGGTGACGACCAGGTTCACGTAGGGCTGGTTGGCCACGAACGACCGGACGGCTGCCCCGACCACGCCCGGGACCATCGGAGGGATGTGGTCGAACGCGCTCAAGGTCGCCGCGACCCCTTGACCCTGGTGGTCCTTCTTCGCTCGGGTCGTGCGTTCGCTGATGATCGCCAGCCGGCGGCTCGGATCGGGCTCGGCGAGAGGCAGCGCGATCGTCATGCTCCCGACGACGTTGCCGCCGGTGGCCGACTCGCCCCGGGGCCGCATCGACACGGGCACCATCGCCGCCAGTTCCTGCAGGGGCTCGTGATGGTCCTCGAACCACATACGCAGCCCACCCGTGAGCACGGCCAGGGCGACGTCGTTCGGCGACCCGCCGAGCGATCCGCGGATCTCGTCCACCTCGGCGAGTTCGATGTCGACCGACACGAGACGGCGGTGGACCCCGACCCGCCGGTTGAGCGACGTGTGCGGCGCGCGGGCCGACGGAGAGAGGATCCCGGCCGCCGAACCCACTGCCTCGGTCACGCCGCTCACCGCCTGGCTCGGGGTCCGCCGAATCATGTCGCCGGCGTCGCGCATCAGCGCGGCGGGGTCGCGCAGTCGTTCCATCCACGCGTCGGCGACCAGGTCGGTACCGCTCGGTGGTGGCGGCACCGGGAGCCGGATCGGGCGTTCCTGGTTCACGTCGGGCCCGAGGTCGAAGACGGTGGTGATGAACTCGACGGAGCTGATCCCGTCGAGCACCGCGTGATGGATCTTCTGGAGCATGCCCACCGAGCCGTCGGCGAGTCCGTCGATGAACCAGAGCTCCCAGAGGGGACGGTTGCGGTCGAGCATCTCCATGTTCAGCTCGGAACACGTGGCGAGGAGCTCGTCGCGTCCGCCAGGCGATGGGATGGAGGTGACCTTCACGTGGTGGGAGATGTCGAAGTCGGGGTCCTCCACCCACAGCGGACGTCCTTGACCGAACGGCACCTCCTGGAGGCGCTTCAAGAAGCGTGGGGCGCGCGTCAGCCGGGCCTCGATGTGCTCGCGCAGGTCGTTGATCCGGAGGGCGCCGTTCTCGTCGCGCAGCGGGGCTCCTTCGAGCGTCATCACGCCACCGATGTGCATCGGTGACGAGGGCTGCTCGATGCGCAGGAAAGCGCTGTCCAGCGAGGTCAGGCGTTCGGTGTCGTGATCTCGCTCGAGGACTGGTGCGACGTGTGGCTTCGGGTCGTCCGATTCGGCGGCTTCGACGGTGGCGTCGAGCGAGTTGCAGATCGCCCGCCGCAGCTCGGCGGGTTCGGCGACGGCCGACGTGTCGATCATCATCCCGAAGCAGGCCACGTCCTCGTGGGAGAGGAGCGCCGCGTTGAACGACTGACCGGTCGTGGGAGCGAACGCGTACATCCTCTCGACGTGTGCTCCTGCGACGTAGCGCGGCTCGCTGAGCCCGGGGACGTTCGTCAGCGTCCCGTCGACGCCACGGGTCATGCCGCCGATGATGCTGCTCGACAGGATGCTGGGGAGCAACTGGATCGCCCCGCTCAACGCGTGGGTGAAGCCGAGCGCCTTCTCCTTGCGGGAGCGGCTGGTGATCCGTCGCATCGCCATCATTCGGGCGACCGGGTCGTCGATGGTGCCGGGCACCCTGAAGCGGACCGGCGCCCACTGGTTGCCGGCAGCGGAGTCCTCCGACCTGCGGAAGCTGACCGGCATGAGCAGACGCAGTTCCTTCAGTGGTGCGCCGTGTGCTCGGTGGTAGTCGGCGATCCCGCCGACGACCCCGGCGAAGAAGAGGTGGTTGACCGTGCAGTCGTGTCGCGCCGAAGCGTCGCGGAGGCGCTGCAGCTCGATCTCGTGCACACCGAGTGAACGCCCGGGCCCGCTCTCGGTGAAGAGCGGCGACAGTGCCGAACTGCTCGGGGCCAGCAGCCGGTAGGCGGACTTGGTTCCCTCGACGAGCGACGTCGCAGTGCCGCGAGGATCGCGGAGCACGTCCATTGCGGTGCGGGTCGCCGTGCGCTGCACGCTGGCCGCCTGCTCCACGACGTCGTCGACCGAAGGCAGTTCGGGCCCTCCGGCCCGGTCGGGCCGCCGGAGCTCGGGAACCGAGTCGAGCGACCGTCGATCGTCTCGTGAGGCGTCGAGGACTGCGTCGAGGAGACCCATCCCACCGACGCCGTCGGTGAGCGAATGGTGGAGCTTCATCACCAACGCCGACCGACCGCCGTCGAGCCCGGCCACGTACACGGCCTCCCACAGTGGGCGGCTGCGATCGAAGGGATCGGTGGCACACTCGCTCGCCAGGTCCATCACCTGTTGGAAGGTCACGGTGGCCTGGAGGTTCGAGACGCGGAAATGATCGGCGATGTCGACCGACTCGTCGAGTTCCCAATGGGGGGCACCCGCGCCGAGAGGTGCCTCGACCACTCGCTGCCGCAGCCGCGGGACCAGACGCGAGGTGACGTCGAGGGAGGTGAGCAAACGCTCCTCGTCGACCTCGGAGTCGAGCAGCATCACGGCGACGATGGTCGTTCGCAGGCTGGGGTTGGTCTCGATGTCCCACAACGTGGCGTCGGTCCCGTTCATCGTCTCGGGTTCGATCACGCGGATGGCCATCTACCCAGCGTCCGCCGATCGTGCCCATGGTCACAAGGGTCGGTGGTCCCGGAGCGGCCCGGCGACCGGAGGGAGCTTCAGCTCTCCAGCTCTCCGGCTCCGCGGTGGGCGGCTCACCACCGACGACCGACCGGATCGGGGGTGGTGCGATCAGGCGGGTTGGCCGTGGGGGCGGTTGTGGGCGGACCGGAGCCACTCCGCGAGCAGGACGAGGGCGACGACGCCGACGGCAACGGCGAAGACGAGGAGCGTTCCGGTCAGTGACTCCAGCGACTTCGGGGCGACGACCATCGTCGCCGCGAGGGTGAGCATCAGGGTGCCGCTCGTGAGTTGCAGTGCCCTTCCGTGGTGCTCCTGCAGCTTCGTGGCGCGGAGCGTCACGACGGCGGCGCCGAAGATGATCAGCTCGTCGACCAGGAACACCGTGAGGTACACGACGAACAGGAGAACTGCACCGGCGGCAGGGACGTTCCGGTCGGCGAGCATGTTCGTCCACAGCAGGGGCAGGCCCGCGGTGCACGGGGTCTCGAGCAGCGACACGCCGACCGCGAGGGTCGCCGTTCCGGCGAGAACCGCGGGGAGCGAGCGGTCCTGAGCGCCGAGAGCCCGCATCCGGCGGTACAGCCCGGGCTTGCGGTCACCGCTGATCGTGACGGACGGGCCGGCCGGGGTGAAGTACTCCTTCAGGTGCAGCGCGCCGAACCCGCCGGCCACGATGGCCACGCCGAGCCGGATCCACGCCGCATCACCGGCGTAGTCGAGAGCGGAGTAGGCGCCGACCATGTACAGCCCGTAGAGCGCAGAGGTGATGACGAGGAACAGCGAACCCACCGCGAAGACCCGCGCCCTCGATCCGGAGTGGAGGACGAGCGCGAGCAGCATCGACAGCACCCAGAGCGAGCACGGGTTGACACCGTCGACGAACCCGATCAGTGCGGTTGCCAGGAGCAACGAGCGGTCCCCGACCTCGACATCACCCACGAACGGGACATCGACCGTCGCCGGGGCCGGCTCCGGCGCCTCGGCGCCCTCGAGGAGTGCGGCCACCGTCGCCTCGATCTCCGCGGCGATCGAGTCGCTGAAACCGATCCAGGCCCGGTCGCCGAGGAACGTCCCCGGAACCGCGTTCGCCTGGATGCCGTGGTCCGCCGCGGTCTGGCCGAAGAGAGCGCGGTTCTCGGCGTCGTGCCACACCTCGTAGGCGACGATCTCGAGGTCGGGCCAGCGCTCTTGGAGTTCCGTCAGGAACTCCAACTCGGCGTGGCAGTGGGGGCACCCGTCGCCGTAGAACAAGGTCAGCACGACCGGTTCGTCGGGGGACGCGACGGCACGATCCGTCGGCGCCAGGCCGAAGATCCCGACGATGAGCAGGAAGGTGATCGCGACGCGCCGGAGCATTCCATCTCGAACGTACGGTCCACCTCACTTCCCGCAGCAGGGTCGTTCGTCAACCGGTCTCGGTGACAGATGGCACCGGGTTCGGACGTTCGGCTCTTGACCTGGCCGCCTCCGGGGAAGATCGTGGCTCCATGGAGACACGACGACCGCATCCGTGGGTGTTCGAGTTCGAGGTGGAGGAGGATGCCGACCACTGCGTGATGGTCGTGCACCTCAAGGTCGGAGAGCGCGATCTCTACGGCCGCGGCCAGTCACGACGGAACCCCTCCGACCCAGAGGTGCCCCAGATCGGCGAGGAGCTCGCTGCTGCAAGGGCGCTCCAGGATCTGGCCCAGAAGCTGACCCACGACGCCTGGGCCTCCATCGAAGAGTTCCAGATCACGCGCGAAACCGCCGACTGAGCGTCGGCGTCACGCCGAAGTCGGGAGCCGCAGGGTCACCCGCGTCCCGTCGCCGGTCCCGCTGCTGACCGAGAGGTCGCCCTGATGGGCGTCGGCCACGGCTCGGGCGATCGACAGTCCGAGCCCGCTCCCGCCGCGCGCCCGGGAGCGTGCCGTGTCGGCGCGGTAGAAGCGTTCGGTCGCGCGTTCCGCGACCTCGGGGTCCATCCCCGGACCGTCGTCGCTCACGTCGACGACCACATCGGCGCCGTCACGAAGGGCCTCGACGGTGATCGTGGTTCCGGCCGGTGTGTGGACGACCGCGTTGCCGACCACGTTCACCAGGAGCTGGCGCAGCCTGTCCTCGTCTCCCACCACCTCGAGATCGGTTTCGACGCGGCCGGCGAGATGATGATCGGGGGCGTTGGCGCGTCCGTCGGCGACGATGTCGGTCAGCATCGCCGAGAGATCGACCGTGGCGTGCTCCATCGGCCGCTTCTCGTCGAGCTTGGCGAGGGTCAGCATGTCCTCGACGAGGCGGGCCATCCGGCCGGCCTCCTGTTCGGTGCGGCGCATCGCGTCGTCGAGTTCGTCCTTCCCGCCGAGGCCCCCGTGGCGGTACAGCTCGGCGTAGCCGCGGATCGTCGTGACCGGGGTGCGCAGTTCGTGGGAGGCGTCGGCGACGAAGCGGCGCAGACGTTCCTCCGACGAGGCCTGCCGATCGACGGCGGTCTCGATGCGGTCGAGCATGGTGTTGAGGGTGTGGGCCAGCGCGGCGACCTCGGTTCCCTCCGCCGACGGTTCCGGAACCCGCACGGAGAGGTCGTCCTCCGAGATCTCGTCGGCGCTCCTCGTCATGGCGCGGATCGGTCGGATGCCGAGGCGGATCACCCACCATCCGACCGCGGCGAGGACGAGAAGCACGACCGACACGCCGATCACCTGGAACAGGATCAGCTGGTTGACGGTCTCGTCGACGTCGTCGAGGGGGATCGCCCGCACGAAGGCGCCGTTCTCGGCGGGGGTGGCGACGGCACGGTACGTCGTGTCGCCGTCGACGGATGAGACGGTGAACGGGTCCCCCTCGGCTCCGGTGACGTCGTCCCACGAAATGTCGGGCGGGCTGTACTCCTTGCCCGGGGTGTTCGGCTCGAAGATCGCTTCGAGGTCCGAGTTCTCGGAGATGTAGCCCTCGAACACGTCACTCAATCTCTCTGGTGGCCCATCCGGTGGGTCGGCAGGAGGTTGCGGCGGCTGACCACCGAACTGCCCGTCCCGGTTCGGGCTGGCCGAGGCCGTGAGACGGTCGTCCACCTGGTCGACGAGGTGATCTCGAGTGGTCGTGGTGATTCCCCACGCCGTCACGGCGAGCACGAACGCGACGGTGGCGAGCCCCGCCAGGACCCTGGTGCGGAGTGACATCCCTCTCATCGACGAACCACAGCCGGACTCACTGTGCGCGAAGGGTGTAGCCGAATCCGCGGATGGTGTGGATCAGCTTCGGGTCGGTCCGGTCGAGTTTTCGGCGCAGGTAGCCGATGTAGGTCTCGACCACCCCGCCATCGCCGTCGAAGTCGTACTGCCACACGTGGTCGAGGATCTGGGCCTTCGAGAGCACGTGTCCCTCGTTCACCATGAGGTAGCGGAGCAGCTTGTACTCGGTGGGGGAGAGGGGGATCTCCTCGCCGGCCCGGGTGACCCGGTGGGCGTCCTCGTCGAGGGAGAGGTCGGCCACCTCGTGGACGTTCGATGCGGGCGCCGTGCCGGTGCGGCGCAGAACGGCCTGGGCGCGGGCGACCAACTCGTCGAGGCTGAACGGCTTCTGGAGATAGTCGTCGCCTCCCAGGGTGAGCCCGCGGACCTTGTCGTCGGTGCCGTCCATGGCGGTGAGGAACAACACCGGTGTGTTGTCGCCGTCGGCCCGGAGGCGGCGGACCACCTCGAACCCGTCGAGCTCGGGCATCATGACGTCGAGCACGACGAGGTCGGGTCGGTCGCGGGCGATGGCCTCGAGAGCGACGCGGCCGTTCTCGGCCTCCGTCACCTCGAAGCCGTGGTGGCGGAGAGCAGCACGGAGCATGGACCGGAGGTTCTCCTCGTCGTCGACGATCAGCAGATGTGGCCCTTCCATGGACCCATCCTCCCTCGCCAACCTGAGAGTTGGCTGTGAATCGGCGGAGAAGTGTTGCGCGATGGCCAACTCACACGGAGCTCGGTGCCGGCTCTCAGCCGGCTCCCAGGTTCGCCGCAGACACTCGGAAGTGAGACGAAAGGAAATCCAGTGTCCAGTTCCCTCCTGATCGCAGCCGACCTGATCGCAATCGGCGTGATGGTCTTCGCGCTCTACTTCCCCCGCCATCGTCGCCGTGACCTCGTGGTCGCCTACCTCGGCGTCAACGTGGGCGTGCTCGCCGTGTCGTACGTCCTGGCCGAGTCGGCCATCGCCGCAGGACTCGGTCTCGGCTTGTTCGGTGTCCTGTCGATCATCCGCCTCCGCTCGACCGAGCTCGACCAGGAAGAGGTGGCCTACTACTTCGCCGCCCTCGCGCTCGGTCTGCTCGGCGGACTCGCCGTCGGCCCCGACTGGGTCGCTCCGGCCCTGATGGCGGCGATCGTCGCCACGCTGTGGGTCGGCGACCACCCGAAGCTGCTCACCGGCTACCGCACCCAGGTGATGAACCTCGACATGGCGTTCACCGACGAGGCGACGCTGGGGGCTCATCTGGAGCACCTCCTCGGAGCGCAGGTGCATCACCTGAAGGTGCGCAAGGTCGACATGGTCGACGACACCACGAGCGTGGAGGTCCGCTACCGGATCCCCGAGACCGCCGGAGTGGGCGAGAGCGACCACAGCCTGTCGGAAAGTGGTGTGCGGTGAGCGACCTCCTCGCAGCTGCCCTGAGCACGATCGAGTCGATCGACCTCCGCTCCCTCAACGACGCGGCACGGTTGCAGACCCGCAAGGACCGCAAGTACATCGTTCCTCGCGGTGTCCTGGCCGATGTGCTCGAGGACCTGCCCGCTGACCTGCGGGCACTGGAGATCGACGGGCGGCGCTGGTTCGGATACGAGTCGGTCTACTTCGACACCCCTCAACGCGACTCCTACCGGCAGGCGGCGACCCGCCGCCCCCGCCGATTCAAGGTGCGCACCCGCAGCTACCTGGACAGCGGCGACACGATGCTCGAGGTCACGACGAAGAACCGCCGCGGCAGGACCGTCAAGCACCGCCGCGAGCTGCCGACCACTTCGGTCGACGAGGTGAAGGCGGCAGCTCGTCGCTATGCCTCCCACTTCGACGAGTCGGCGCCCTACGCCGACCAACTCGACGTCTCGCTGACCAGCCGGTACCGGCGACTGACCCTGGTACTCCCGTCGGCTCACGCTCGGGCGACGGTGGATGCCGGATACCGGGGCACCGACGCCGACGGCTCGACGATCGGCCTCGACGACGAACTCATCGTCGAGACCAAGACGAGTGGTGCACCGTCGGCATTCGACCGGTGCCTCTGGCGGGCCGGCGTCCGCCCGGTGAAGATCTCCAAGTTCGCCACCGGCCTGGCGGCTCTGCATCCCCAACTGCCGTCCAACCGCTGGCACCCGGTGCTCCGCGACCACTTCGGGCGCCCACCGGTTGCCGCTCCGGGGCTCCCGCTGCGGGCAGCACACAACCGCGTCCCCTGCGCCGAACCCTCCCCGCCCACCCCACCGCGACTCGCCATCGCGTCATGACCTTCACGAGAGGACTCCCCATGAAGACCGTTTCCCTCCACCCTGCACGGCTCGCCACAGTCGCTGCCGCCGGCCTCTTGATCCTGAGCGCCTGCGGCGGCACGGCCGAGAGCCTGCCCGCAGCCGCGAGCGCCGAACCCGCTGCGGCGGCCGACCCCGCCGAGGACACGAGCACATCCGACTCGGCGGTGTTCGACTCGTCGTACGTGCACGAGATCTCCGTCGAGTTCGACACGACCGAGTACCTCGCCGTGGTCGACACCTACTCCCAAACAGGTGAGAAGGAGTGGATCGAGGCGACCGTCACCATCGACGGCACCACCTACGAGAACGTCGGCCTCCGCCTGAAGGGCAATTCGTCGTTGTTCGGCCTGAGCACCGACGGCACGAGCACCACCGGAGGCGTCTCCGTCGAGAGCCCCGAGGATCTCCCGTGGCTGATCCGGCTCGACAAGTACGTCGACGACCAGAACCACGATGGCGTGGTCGACTTCGTCGTCCGCTCCAACAACACCGAGACCTCGCTGAACGAGGCGGTGGCCCTGGACCTGCTCGACGCCGCCGGGCTGGCGTCGCAGGACGCAATGGCCGTCCGCTTCAGCGTGAACGGCAGCGAAGAGAGCCTGCGCCTCGTGATCGAACACCCCGACGACGTGTGGATGGAGGAGAACTTCGATGACGCCGGCGCTCTCTACAAGGCGGAGAGCACCGGCGACTACAGCTACCGCGGAGACGATCCCGACTCCTACGACGAGGTGTTCGACCAGGAGGCCGGCAAGGACGACGCCGACCTCACCCCGCTGATCGAGTTCCTCGACTTCGTCAACAACAGCGACGACGCGACGTTCGCCGGCGATCTCGACGACTGGCTCGACACCGACTCGTTCGCCGCGTATCTCGCGATGCAGGACCTCATCGACAACTTCGACGACATCGACGGTCCCGGCAACAACTCGTACCTCTACTACGACGCCGAGACCGGCCGGTTCACGGTCGTCCCATGGGACCACAACCTCGCCTTCGGCGTCACCAACGGCGGGATGGGCGGGGGCGGGATGGGCGGCGGTGGCCGCCCCGAGCGCCCGAACGGGGACATCGGCACCGGTGACGTTCCTGCTGCCCCCGGCGACGTCGGCCCCGGTGCCGGGGGAATGAACGGATCCAACGTTCTCACGGCCCGCTTCCTCGCGATCGACGAGTACGCCGCGCTGTACCAGGAGCAGCTTGCCGCCCAGCAGGCCGAACTGTTCGACAGCGGCTACGCCGCCGAGGTGCTGTCCGAGTGGGTCGCCGTCCTCGAGAGCGGTGCCTCCGACCTGGTGTCCGCCGACGTGATCGCCGCCGACGCGGTAGCGCTCGGGATCAGCTGAGGGTTCGCCGATGACCTCCCTCGCCGACACCGCCCTCAGTCCCACCGTCCTGATCGCCGAGGACGACTCGGAGATCCGGCTCGCCCTCGAGCGGATCCTCGGATACGAGGGCTACCGCACCGTCAGCGTCAACGACGGTGCGGCGGCGATGGGAGCCGTCGTCGAGCACCATCCCGACCTGATCCTCCTCGACGTGATGATGCCCTTCGTCGACGGGACCTCGGTGTGCCGGCGCATCCGGGAGCGCGGTGACCACACCCCGGTCCTCATGCTCACTGCCCGGCACGCTGTGGCCGACCGGGTCGAGGCGCTCGACGCGGGTGCCGACGACTACGTGGTGAAGCCCTTCGAACTCGAGGAGCTGCTGGCCCGTTTGCGGGCCCTCCTGCGGCGTGCGTCGGGGCCGTCCTCCGCCGACGTTCTCGTGGCGGGGCCACTCGAACTCGACACGCAGCGGAGGCAGGTGACCCTCCACGGCAACGAGATCGCGCTGACGCGCACAGAGTTCGCCATCCTCGAGTTGCTCATGCGCAACGTCGGCATCGTCCTCGAACGGTCGACCATCTACGACCGGGTCTGGGGGTACGACTTCGCCGACTCGTCGCGGTCGCTCGACGTCCACGTCGGCTACCTGCGCCGCAAGCTGGAAGCCGACGGCACACCCCGCCTGATCGAGACCGTGCGCGGCGTCGGCTTCGTGTTGCGCCCGCCCGTGGAGAACTGAGCGGGTCATGAGCCTCGGTGGCCGTTTGGCACTCGCGTTCGCCGGGCTCGTCACGCTGACCGCCGCGCTCGTCGGGGGAGCTTCCTACCTCACGACGGAACGCCAGGTCATCGGTGAGATCGACGACTTCCTGCGCCAGCGCTCGGCCGAGATCGTGAGCGGTCAACGGGAGGCTCCCCGGCAGGGCGACGACCGGCGGGGGCGGTCGGGCGGGGGCGACGACGGCACGGCAGACGGCACCATCGTCGTGGCGGTCGAGCCCGACTCCGAGGTCCAGCTCCTCGACGAGGACGGTGAGATCGTGTCGAACATCGGCCTCGCCCTTCCGGTGGGGGAGGCCGACGTGGAGGTTGCCTCCGGCGACGACAAGATCGGGTTGCGGACCGTCACGGTCGACGGCCGGCAGTTCCGGATGCTCACCCGGAACCTGCCCGATGGTGGTGCCGTCCAGATCGCCCGCTCGCTCGACGAGTCCGAGGACCTGCTCGAGGTGCTGCAGCTGCGGATCGTGGGAATCGCGGGAGCGTTGGCCGTCCTCGCCGCGGTCGGCGGCTGGGTCCTGGCTCGTCGGACGACTCGGCCACTCCGGTCGCTGACGGCGTCGGTGGACACCGTTGCGGCGACCCACGACTTCAGCGTCCCTGTCGAGGTGACCGGTCGCGACGAGACGGCGCGCCTGGCCCGGGGGTTCAACGACATGCTGGCCGACCTCGATCTGAGCAGGGAGCAGCAGCGGAGGCTGGTGCAGGACGCCGCACACGAGCTGCGCACCCCGCTCACCAGCATCACCGCCAACGTCGATTGGCTGGCCCGCGTCGACGATGTCGACGCCGGGATCCGCACCGAGACGATGCGCAGCATCCGCCGTGAGCTCGGCGAGCTCAACCAGGTGATCACCGAGATCATCGAGTTGGCCACCGATCGCCGTGAGCTGCCCGACTTCGAGGCGCTCGACCTGGCGGATGTCGCCGCCGAGGCGGCGGCCCGGTTTCGCGAGCGCGTCGACCGGGAGGTCGAGCTGCGGGCCGTCGAGTCGCCGGTGCTCGGTGACCCGGATGCACTGGGACGAGCCGCCGACAACCTGCTGAGCAACGCCGACAAGTACAGCCCGGCCGGCGCTCCGGTCGCGGTCGACGTGGACGGTGGCGGGCTGTGGGTCACCGACCGCGGCGGAGGGATCCCCGAGGACGAGCGGGCCCGGGTCTTCGACCGCTTCTACCGGCGCGAGGAGGACCGCTCCCGGTCCGGTTCCGGGCTCGGGCTGTCGATCGTGGCCAGCATCGTCGATGCTCATGACGGCGACGTCGAGGTCACCGGCGCACCGGGCGGGGGTGCACGGGTGGGGTTCCGGCTTCCTCCCAGAACGCAGGGGAATCCGGGGCCGAAGGCGGGTGCGTCTCGGGTGCGGGTGCGGGGAGCCGCCGTTCGGCGATCTCGCACCCCAGCATTGTCAGAACGGCGCCCATCACGTACATGACCGCCGGGTCGTCGATGACGAGCGCGGGGTCGAGCGTCGAGATGAAGGGTGCACTGGCGATCCCCAGCAGGATCGCCATGAGGGCGGTTCCCCAGAGCATCTGACCGGTTCGCGGCCCGGCGCGGCTCGTCTCGGCCAGCCAGAGGGCGATCGCACCTTGGGCCAGCAGGTAGAAGGCCGACGGGTTGACCGCTCCGGCGGCCACGAAGTGCAGGTTGAGGAAGATGCCGAGGGCGAGCCCGATGCCGATCCTCCGACCGAGGACGAGGCTGGCGCCGGCGAGGAGCTGGAAGGCGAACACCACGATCGAGATCGTCACAGCGAAGGGTGTCACGACACTCTCGGTGAACGGGGCGTACCAGCCGAGCGTCGATTCCTGGTGGCTGTCGAGGAAGCCGAGGAGGGTCTCACCCTTCCACCAGTCGGGGTCGAGGACCTTCTCGGTGGCGGCACGGAGCCAGCCGAAGCCGATGAACAACTGGGTGATCAGAACCCATGCCGGTACGTCGAGTCGCCGGGACACGCGCGAGGCGACGAGCTCGCGCGGCGAGAAGGGAGGCGGTGGCTCGGCGAGAAGCGGAGGCTCCTGGGCGACCGGGGGAGGGGTGGGGGCGTCGAGTCGGGTCATACCGGCAGACGTTCCGGCACGTCCGCGAACGCACCGCGAGGGAACCGGCAAGATCTCGTAAGGACCATGGGCTGCATCTCTTCGAGCCCGTTGATCCGGTACGGCTCCACGGCGTTGATCGACGTCAGCTCGCCTTGACCATGGCGTCAACTTCGCACCGCTGCGCTTGACGGTTCACAGCCCAGTCTCCGGGGGTTCTGGCTGGTCTCGTTCCCATCCGCGGACGCTGTCCACGCCCGTCTCCGGGCCTTCCAGACACCTCAGAAACCCTTACAAACATTGACAAACA
>CBFCWZ010000075.1:0-12942 GCA_965601935.1 uncultured Ilumatobacteraceae bacterium | reverse complement strand
GGCAGACGACCTCGTCGTTCCCCGAGCTGGGCTTCCTCCCACCTCCGATGCGGGAACTCGTGTTGTGGCAGCGTCACGGATTCGCCGATCAACAGGGCCTCTACGCCACGGCGTGTGTCCAGTACCGCGCCTCGATGAACCATGTGGCCGCATGGGCACGTGACACCGGGATGATGGACTACACGGGCACCGAGTGCGTTCCCATCGAGACGAGCCTGTTCGAGGCGCACACCCGCAGCCCCGATCACGTCGCTGCGCTCCAGCGAGGCGACGGCTACGGGCCCTCACTCGAACTCATCCCCCTCGAGGGTGAAGCGACTCCCACCACCGACGAGATCGAGGAATTGATCGGGGCGAGCCCGATGTTCGCGATGCTCGGCCCCGGCGACCTCGGAGAGCTCGTGCAGGCGGCCCGGCCATTGATCCTCGCGCCTGGGGCCCGATTCATTCGCCACGGCGACCCTGGCTCGTCCCTCTTCCTGGTGGGACACGGAGAGGTGGAGGTCCTGTTGCGGACCACGACCGGGGAGGACATCTTCATCGAATCGATCCACAGCGGGTCGATCGTCGGCGAAATGAGCTTCCTCACGGGTGCCCCCCGTGCGGCGACGGTGCGAGCGGCCAGCGAGGGTGCAGTCGTGTTCGAGATCGAGCGAGCGGTGTTCGATGCGCTGGCCGCTTCCCACCCGGAGTGGGAGGCCCAGTTGAGCGAACTGATGGAGCAGCGACTGACACGGCGGGCCGGCATCCTGCGCGAGCGCTTCTCGCGGACTGCGCTGCGCGAGCGGATCCGTAGGGCGCTGTCACTTCGTCGCTGACGCGTGACGCATCGTGACGGCCGGATCAGGTTCGTCGCGCGCTCACGTACGCCGCGAGGGTGACCAGTTCGTCGACGGCCGTCGGCTCGACGGGCGTGGTGGTGATGGCGTCGACGGCCTCGGCGACGAGAGCCGTGATGTGCGCCTCGAGTTCGTCGAGCGCGCCGGTGTCGACGATCACCTGCTGGACACGCGCGACGTCGTCGGCGCTCATCTTGTGGTCGCCCACGAGGTCGAGCACGGCGCGCTGTGCATTGCTGGCACGCCGGACCGCGCGGGCCAGCAACGGTGTGGGCTTGCCTTCACGGAGATCGTTGCCGACCGGCTTCCCCGTGGCGGCTTCGTCGCCGAAGACGCCCATCACGTCGTCGCGCATCTGGAACGCATCGCCGAGTGGGAGCCCGTAGGCGCTGAGGTACGAGATGAGCTCGCCGGAGCGTTCCGGTGCGGCCAGCACCGCGCCCAGATGGAGCGGCCTCTCGATCGTGTACTTGCCGGACTTGTAGCGGCAGATCCGATCGGCCGTCTCGACGTCGCGTGTGGACTGCACCGAGCCGACGATGTCGAGGTACTGGCCGATGTTCAGCTCGGCCCGAAGCTCGTTCCAGATCCGCCAGGCCTCCTGAGGGGCCCCGATGAGCAGGTGATCGGCGTAGACGAACGCGAGGTCGCCGACGAGGATCGCCACACCCTCGCCGAAGCGGCGAGACTCCCCGGCCCACCCCTCGCGTCGGTGCTCCTCGGCGGCCACGGTGTGGGTGGTCGGCTGACCGCGCCGCGTCGTGGCGTCGTCCATGATGTCGTCGTGGAAGAGAGCGAAGGCGTGCATCAACTCGATGGCCGCGCCGGCATCGAGCGCGGCAGCGGAATCGGATGCTCCCCCTGCGGCGACGTGGCCCCAGTGGCAGAACGCCGGACGGAGTCGCTTGCCGCCCGACAGGACGAGCCGACCGATTTCGTCGACCGGAGTGCCCAGTTGCGGATCGACCCCGACCCAGCGCTCCCGTTCCCTTGCGAGCAGGGTGCGAAGGCGTTCTTCGGTGCGGTCGGCGATCTCGAGGAGGCTCGGAGGCGGGACAGTGGGGTCGGTCATGAGGCGGGGTCGGGGGCAGCAGCATCGAGGTCGGCGGTGACCTGCTCGACGCGGAGCTGGGCTGCAGAGATCTTCTCACGGCACACGGAGATGAGTTCGGAGGCGCGGGCCACGCGCTCGGCCAGGTGGTCGACATCGACGTCGGAACCCTCGAGCTCGCGGAGGATCTGGTCGAGTTCGGCCAGCGCGTCGGCGTAGCCAGGGGTGTCGGTGGTCATCGTGTGGGTCCTGTCTCGGATTCGGTGGGGTCGTGAACGGTGCTCGTGATGGACCCGTCGGCCACCACGGTGATCAATTCGTCGCCGGATGTCGCCTCGTCGGCGGAACGAACGAGGCGCCCGTCGGCGAGACGTGTGATCGACCAACCACGGGCGAGTTGAACGGCAGGGTCGAGCGCGGCGAGCCGGAGCCGGGCGCGTTCGACGCGGCCGGCCTGTCGCTCGAGGAGGACGTCGGACCGTTCGACGACCCGCAGCTTCTTCTCGCCGAGGCGGGCCTCGGCGTCGGCGAGGATGGACGGCACACGCGACCGCAGGAGTGCGGCGCGGGCCGCCAGCCTCTCGTCGGAGCGTTCGACCGCGGCGTGGGTGCGACGGGCGACCCGGTGGGCGCGGTCGGCCACATCGAACTGAGCGGCGTCGACGATGTCGTGGGCCCGCCGCAGAATGCCGTTCCACTGCGCCTCCGCAGAGTCGATGTAGGTCGAGACCCGCTTGACCAGTTCGCCGGCGCATGCCGTGGGGGTCTTCAGTGCGAGATGGGCCACCTCATCGGCGACGGAACGGTCGATCTCGTGGCCGAGACCGGTGAGCACCGGCAGCGGGGAGGTGGCGATGGCGCGGGCGATCGGTTCGGCGTCGAACACGGCCAGTTCGTTGCGCGCCCCGCCTCCCCGGATGACCACGATCACGTCGAGGTCGAGGCGGGAAAGGGTGCCCACCGCGCCTGCGACCATGGGCACGGCAGTGTCGCCCTGGACGCGGGTGTCGACGACCGTGACGTGGAAGGCGTGTCCGCTCCGTAGGACTTCGTCGTGGAAGTCGTGCCAGGCCGCCGAGTCGAGGCTGGCCGCCACACCCACCCGGAGCGGGAGCGGCGGGAAGGGAAGGCGCGCATTCGCGTCGAGGAGGCCCGACACCGCGAGCCGTCGCATCACGTCGTCGCGGGTCTGGGCGATCTCACCGAGTGTGTACCGCGGGTCGAGGCCGGCCATCTTCAGGCCGAGGCGGCCGCCCTGCGCCCAGAAGTCGAGGTGGCCGAAGATGCGTACCTTCATCCCGTTGCGGAGTTCGAGGCGGTTGCGTTCGAGGAGGGGCCGGAGTCGCCGCTTCGCGGGGGCGAACAGCTGGACGTTGAGGACTGCCTTGCCCTCGTCGGTCTGCTCGATGAGGGAGAAGTACGTGTGGGGGCCGCGATCGGAGAGCCCGTTGACCTCGCCCCGCACCCACACGCCGTCGGTGAAGCCGCGACGGAGCTGGGCGTTGATGGCCTCGGCCAACTCGGCGACCCCGTAGGTGGGGTTCGTCGCGTCGTCGAACTCGGCCTCGCCGAAGTCGAACGCAGGCTGGCTCACGACGTCGATTCAATCAGCCCCGACACCGCAGAGCGCGCCTGGTGCGCCCGTCAGGCGCCCAACTGGCGGACATTGCCGCTCGGCGGGGTCTCTGAGTCGTCGTCCGGGAGTTCGGTGAAGAGCTCGCCGTCCACTGGAAGACCGCGCTCTCGGCGCAGGTCGTCGATCTGGCGCAGCGGGCGCTCGAGCTGGCGCCGCCGCGTGCCCGCCAGGTCGTCGAACGACTTCGTGACCGTGTCGAGCTGACGCTTCACCTTGTCGACCTGGCTCGTGTACTTGTCCCACTGCTTGCCGAACGTGCCGAGCAGCTGCATGATCTCGTCGCTCGTCTGCTCGATGGCGAAGTTGTCGAAGGCCTGCCGGATGACGCCGAGGAAGGCGAACAGGGTGAGCGGGCTGCACAGCACGATCTTCTGTTCCATCGCGTCGTCGAGCAGTTGCGCGTCGTGCTCGTGGATGAAGCCGGTGAGTTGCTCGTTGGGGAGGAACAGCAACACGTAGTCGACGGCCTGACCGCCCTCCCCCGCGTAGTCGCGCTTGGACAGCTCACGCACCCGCAGCCGGACGTCGCGCAAGAAGGCCTGCAGGTGGGCCCCGCGCTCGGCATCGGTCTGCGCCTCGAGATACTTGAGGTAGGAGGCCATCGGGAACTTCACGTCCATGAAGATCTGCTGGCCCTTCGGCATGGGGAACGTGAAGTCGGGACGCCCGGTGGAGCCGTCGATCTGGGTCTGCTTGACGTAGTTGACGTTCTCGTGGAAGCCCGCCAGCCGAAGGACGTCCTCCGCCATCCGCTCACCCCATTGGCCGCGGGCCTGCGAGCTGGAGAGGGCCTCCCGCAGCGAACTGGCCGACTGCTGGAGATGGCCGGTGACCTCGGCATGAGCGGCGAGAGCGGTCTCGACCTGGCCGAACTGGCGGGCACTCGACGCACCCAAGGTGTTCACCAGCTCGCGCAGTGCCGTGAGCTCGGTGCGTACCTCGCTCCGGACCTCGTTCAGGGTGGAGTCGATGACCTCCTTCTTGGACTCGAGGTCGTTCCCCACCTGCTGCTCGACGCGGGTCGCCTCGGCTCCGAGTTGCTCGCGGTGCAGTACCGCTGTCTGCCGGAGCGCGGCCTCGATGGCGGCATCGCGCTCGGCGGTGGCCTGCTGGCGGGTTGTGGCCGCGACCTGCTGCACCGCCTCGGCCAGCGAGGCCTGCAGCGCCTCGTTCGTGGCCAACTGGTCGGCCATGTGCTCGTTTGCCGCCTTCTCGGCGCGCCGGGTGGCCCAGAGCGCGGCCACGACGGCCGAGCCCAGCGCCACGAGGACACACGAGATCATCACTGCGATCACCATGACTCTCATGATGACCTGGGGGTGTCACAAGGTCGCGGATGGCCACACCCGTGTCACGAGACGACGAAGCACCGATCGGCGAGCTGGCCGAGGGCGTAGCCCTCATAGTCGATGCCGAAGTCGGAGTAGAGGTTCCTGCAGGATTCGCTCCACTCGAGTGCCTCCGGCGACGACATGCGGTGCACCACCTGGAGGATCCCGCCCTCGAAGACCCGGTACTCGGCCCACGTGCCCGGGAAGTCCTTCGTGCAGCCGACCTCGATGCTCGGCCGTCCGGAGACGGTCATCTGGCGAACCCGGTGCCGGTGGGTGTGACCCGCGGTGTAGGCGACCAGATTCGTGTGGCGGGAGAAGCACTCGTCCAGGGCGTCGCTGGAGTCGGGGTGCAGGCCGAAGTAGTCGTCGCTGCGATTCCCGCCAGGCGTTCCCACCCATTGCTGGTGGTGCCCCATCACGAGGACCGGCAATCCGGTGTCGGCGGCCCGTGACTCGAGCCAGTCGAGTTGGTCGCGGTCGATGCGGCCGGTCGTGGCTCCGGGGAGGGCGGTGTCGAGCAGCGCGACGGCCACACCCGGGAGTTCGACCCAGCTGTCGCCGGCGTACGCGTTCTGGTGGCGGTAGCTGTCGTGGTTGCCGCGCACGACGTGCAGGCGCTCCCCGAAGGTGCCCCGGTAGCAGTGCTCGAAGGCCTCCCACTCGTCGTCGGTGCCGTCGAGGGAGAGGTCCCCTTTCACGAACACCGCTGCAGGGTCGATGGCCGCCATCTCCTCGGCTGCGGCGCGGTTCATCATCTCCGGATACGGCTCCGCACCGTCGGGGGCACGCCGGACCGGACCCTCCTCGAGGTCGTCGATCCGTCCCGCCTCCAACTCTCCGAAATGGACGTCGTTGACGGTGGTGATGCGGCACAGCAGTTCACCGGAGGGTCGCGGCAGGGTCCGCCCCGTCGCACCGTCGACGTCGATGACCGTGTCCGGTGCGAGCCCTCCGTATCGGCGAACGGTGGTTCCGTCGTGGACGACCGCCAGATCGTCCGCAACTGTCGTGAGCTCGGCGGGCATCGCGGGTCAGGTGGTGACGACGACGGAGCTGACGACCTTGTCGTGCCAGGTCTGATTGCGGTCGTCCCAGAGCATCCAGAGGAAGCCGAGGTAGAAGATCCAGCTGGAGATGAGCCCCTCGAACAGCTGGCGGCCGAGGGCTCGGCCGAAACCGATCGGCGTGCCGTGGTCGGCGTCGACCACCTTGATGCCGACGATCTTGCGGCCCCAGGTCTGGCCGGTGCCGCCGAGTGCTCGGAGATAGATGAATGCCACGACGAGGAAGCCGGCTGCCATCACGAGCGCCCCGACGGTGATCATCCCGGTATCGGGGGAGCCGTCCGGGCAGACGATGTCGTCGCCGATCGACACACAGTCACTCCAGGCGCCGCCGAAGATGATGCCGCCGGGGATCATGAAGGCGGCCATCAGGAGCCCGTACAGCAGGGCGTCGAGCAGGTACCCACCGAGACGCTGGCCGAAGTTGGCCAGCGGGGATGCCAGGTCGCCGTGGCCAGGGACCGGGACCCCTGCCGGGGCGCCGGGAGGCGGAGGGGGAGGCGGAGGCGGCACGAATCCGCCCGATGTCGGTGGAGGTGCCATCCCCCGTGGCGGCGGGACGTCGCTTCCCGGTGGTGGAGGCACATTGCTCATGGGCGGGATTCTGGCAGACCCCGACCGACGCCTCGGGGCGAGCGTCGATGGCTCAGAGCCAGGGGCGATTGCGCCGGACCGGGATCGGCTTCGACCACCAGCGGCCGCTGAAGCGCCACGGCGACTCGCGGTGGCTGTGCTCGGAGTGGGCGGCCGCCGGCTTCGGCCGCAGCGCCTCGTAGGCGGCCATGATCGCGGCGACTTCCTCGTCGGTGGGCGCGGGTGTGATCCGGGTGCGCTCACTCACAGGGGGACGTTCCCGTGCTTGCGGGGCGGGAGATCCTCGCGCTTGGTGGCCAGCATGCGCAGACCCTGCACCAGCTTCTGGCGCGTCTCGGCGGGGTCGATCACGTCGTCGATGTACCCCCGCTCGGCGGCGCCGTACGGGTTGGCGTAACGGTCGGTGTACTCCTCGACGAGTTCGGCCCGGCGGGTGATCGGGTCGGCGGCCTGCTGGAGTTCGCGGCGGTACACGATCTCGACGGCGCCCTGTGGCCCCATCACGGCCAGCTCGGCGGTGGGCCAGGCGAAGGCCAGGTCGGCCCCGATGGACTTCGAGTTCATGACGACGTAGGCGCCGCCGTAGGCCTTGCGGGTGATGATCTGGATACGTGGCACCGTGGATTCGCAGTAGGCGTAGAGCAACTTGGCGCCGTGGCGGATGATGCCGCCGTACTCCTGGTCGACACCCGGGAGGAAGCCCGGCACGTCGACGAAGGTCACCAGCGGGATGTTGAACGCGTCGCAGGTGCGCACGAAGCGGGCGGCCTTCTCGGAGGACTCGATGTCGAGTACGCCGGCCAGCACCTTCGGCTGGTTGCCGACGATGCCCACCGAGATGCCGTCGATGCGGGCGAACCCACAGACGATCGACTTGGCCCAGTGGGGGTAGTACTCGAAGAACTCTCCTTCGTCGACGACGTGGCTGATCACCTCGATCATGTCGTAGGGCAGGTTCGGGCTGTCGGGGAGGATGTCGCGCAGTTCGGGACAGAGCCGATCGGGGTCGTCGCCGAGATCTTCGATCGGTGGCTCCTCGAGATTGTTCGAGGGCAGGTACGACAGCAGGTAACGGACATCGTCGAGGCAGGCCTTCTCATCGGCCGACACGAACGTGGCGACCCCCGACTTGGACGCATGGCTCATCGCCCCGCCCAATTCCTCGAGGGTGACGTCCTCTCCGGTCACCGTCTTCACGACGTCGGGGCCGGTGATGAACATGTGGCTCGACTCGCGGACCATGAAGATGAAGTCGGTCATCGCCGGCGAGTAGACGGCGCCACCGGCGCACGGGCCGAGGATCACCGAGATCTGGGGGACGACGCCCGACGACAGGACGTTGCGGTGGAAGATGCCGCCATAGCTGGCGAGGCTGACCACGCCCTCCTGGATGCGGGCACCGGCTCCGTCGTTCAGGCCGATCACCGGGGCGCCGACCTTGAGGGCGAGGTCCATGAGCTTGTGGATCTTCTCGGCGAACACCTCGCCGAGGGCACCGCCGAACACGGTGAAGTCCTGGGAGAACACGAACACCTTGCGGCCCTCGACCGTGCCCCAGCCGGTGATGACACCGTCGGTGTAGGGGCGGTCCTCGAGGCCGGCCGCCTGGGCCCGATGCCGGGCGAGGAGGTCGAGCTCGTGGAACGAGCCGTCGTCGAGGAAGTACTCGATCCGTTCGCGGGCGAGCATCTTCCCCTTGCCGTGCTGGCGTTCGACGGCGCGTGGGGAACCGGCGTTGAGGGCGGACTCCCGACGTCGTGCGAGATCGTCGAGTTTGTCCTGCATCGGATTCGTCACGGTTCCCGAAACTACAGCGGATCACCCTGAACAACCGCACGAACCGCCGTCACCCGCGACACGCCACACCGCAGCCGAACCACGGAATCGGGTCCGGGTAGCCGGTTGTCGGCACCAAAGACCCGGTGGCCGGCTCGGGTCGGTGGTTGTTGCGGCTGCGTTGCTCTGGAAGTGGCGGTGGGCTGGTCGGTGGCCGGTTCGGGTGTTCTGGGTGCGGATCCGTTCGGGTTCCGGCGGTTTCTGCACCCAGAACGTCGGCTGGCGGGTTCTGGGTGCGTGTGGCGTCGGGTTCCGGCGGAACTCTCGCCGGGGCGGGTGGGGCAGACTGGTGGGCGTGGAGTTCGGGGTCGAGATGCCGGTGCCGCCGATGCTGGCCAAGCTGGCGCGGAGGATTCCCGAGGGCGACGGGTGGATCTTCGAGCCGAAGTGGGACGGGTTCCGGTGCATCGTCTATCGAGACGGTGACCGTCTCGAGCTGATCAGTCGCAAGCTGCGTCCCCTCGGCCGCTACTTCCCCGAGTTGGATCCACCGCTGCGTGCCGCCCTGCCGGAGCGATGTGTCGTCGACGGCGAGATCGTCGTGCCCGACTCCGGGGACCGTGGGCTCGACTTCGACGCCCTCCTCCAGCGCATCCACCCGGCGGAGTCACGCGTCAACCGGCTGGCCGCCGAGACACCGTCGCACTTCGTGGCCTTCGATGTCCTCGCCGTCGATCGGACGTCCCTGCTCGACGATCCGTTCGAGGAGCGACGTCGACGACTGGTCGAGATCCTCGATCCCCAGCCGTCCGTCCACCTCACGCCCGCCAGCACCGATCGGGTGGTTGCCGAGGACTGGTTCCACACCTTCGAGGGGGCGGGTCTCGACGGGATCGTCGCCAAGCCGGCCACCGGCTCGTACGAGCCGGGGAAACGGACGCTGGTCAAGGTCAAGCACCAGCGCACAGCTGATTGCGCGGTGCCGGGCTACCGCATCCACAAGGACGGCAACGGCGTCGGCTCGCTCCTGCTCGGCCTGTTCGACGGCGACGGCAACATGCGCTCGGTCGGGGTCGCCGCGGCGTTCAGCGTGAAGCGGCGCTCGGAACTGCTGGAGGAGCTGGCTCCCTGGAAGGAGCACGCGCTCGAGGGGCACCCGTGGAGGGAGTGGACGGAGCACGACCCGGATCCGTCGGCCCCCTCCGGAGGCAGCCGCTGGAACGCGGGCAAGGACCTTTCGTTCGTCCCGCTCCGGATGGGCCTCGTCGCCGAGGTCGCATTCGGTCAACTGGAAGGTGGCCGCTTCCGTCATGGCGTCACCTTCCTCCGCTGGCGCCCCGACCGTGATCCTGAGAGCTGCCGTTACGACCAACTCGATGTGGCGGAACCGGTCGCCTTCGACACGTTCCTCCGCTCGTCGCGCTGACCGGGACGGCGGCCACCCGGCTCTGCTCCGGGGCGACTCGACATTCCGGAACTCCTCCGCCCCAGATGCTGTTCGTGGCGACCTGGCAGTAGCGGCCTGTGCTCTGTCAGGAGCCCCCCGGAGCCCGCCGACCGTCGGTTATTCGTCGGGCGCTGTCGTGACGACCACGGTGTTGGCGGGAGGGATCGTGATGGCGGTGGTGGGCACGCTTCCGTCCTCGAAGGTGAGGGTGAACGCCCACGGCTCGCTGCGCACGTTGCCGCTCGGGGTGGCCGCGGTGACCACCATGTTCCAGTCGCCGGCGTAGTTCAGCGGGAGTCCGTTCTCCTCGAGCCGCACCGCCACGCCGCGTCCGGTCAGGGGAACGGGTTGGGTGATCGAGCCGACGTTGTCGTCGTTCTCGGGTGCGTTGAGGATCACCTGCAGGTTCGACAGGCCCGTCTCGGGTTCGTCCACCGAGACCTCCATGCCGGCCAGGCCGATGGTGTCATCGGTCAGTTTCACGGTGACGTCGAAGGCGGCCTCGCCCGACTCGGCGTCGATCACCACGCGGTGTTCGATGGCGTAGTCGATGGTCGGCGTGTTGTCGATCTTCGGGGGGTCGAGGGCCAACAGCCATGCGCTGAGGCCGAGTACGACGACGCCGAACACGGCCTCGATCCCGAAGGCTCGCCGCAGGCGGTGAGCCAGCGGAACGCTCATCTCGTTGACGCGGCCGAGGCGGCTGTTCACGAACTGTCGGGCCGACACGGCGATGAACAGCATCGCCGCAACCACGACCACCTTGAGCAGGAGTACTCGGCCGTGGGAGGCGCTGAAGAGGTCGCCTCCGTCGAGGCGGATCATCTGCACGATGCCCGTGATGATCGTTGCGCCGATGGCGAGGTTCGAGAGACGCCCGAAACCGCGCACCGCGTGCACGAGGTCCTCTTCGCCGGGACCGGCGAGCACGACGCGCGCCACGAGCACGACGCCGCCGACCCACACCGCCATCGCCAGAGCGTGGATGACGCCCATCGCGATGCCGAGAGCGGCGAGGTCGCCGCTGGTCCGGGAGAGGCCGATGGTGGCGACGGCGAGCGCCGGGATGACCAGTGCAGCAGTCTGCGTGGTCGGGTCGATCACCCGATCGGGACGCATCGCCACCCAGATCGACACGATCGTGAGCAGCAGCCGGACCAGCAGCGCCCGGCCCGGCCAGCCGGCGTCCCACAGGTCGAGCCAGGTGGCGGGGTTGAGACCGGCACCGAGCGATTCATCGTTGACCGCTGCCGAGGCCGCCACCACGTAGAGCAGCGTGCCGAGAAGCGCCACGACCCAGGAGAGCCGGAAGAAGCGCACCCCCACCAGATACTCGACGCCCTCCGGCCAGGCGGCGGCGACGATCACCAGCCCGCCGAACAGGAGGGCCAACCCGAAGTCGGACAGCAGGGTGCCGAGCCACAGCGGTCCGGCCCCGGAGTCGACCTGCTCGAGCGGGATCACCTCGTCATCACCCGACGTGGCCGGCGTCGACCCGCTGTCGGTCGCCTCCCCACCCTCGACCGTGGTCGTGGTCGCGTCGGGGTCGGAGTTCGCCGGCGCCACCGTGGTGGCGGTGTCGCTCTGGATGACGAAGGTGATGCTGCCGGAGCCGTCCGGTTCGCCGTCGGTGTTGCTGACCCTCCAGAGGGCCACACAGGTGCCACGCTGGAGCGGCTCGACGATCTCGACCGAGAGCGTGACGGCGTCGTCGCCCACCTCCGGCCGAGGCAGCGTGATCAGTTCGGTTTCGCACTCGAGGGTGATGGTGTTGGCGTCGCCGAGTTCTTCGGCGAAGGTGATCGAGATCTCGCTCGGCGACTGGTCGAGGACGTCACCGTCGGCGGGTGATGACTCGACGACTCGGTTCTCGGCGTGGCCCACTCCAGGTGCAGCCAGGAGGAATCCGGCGAGGATCGCCAGAGCAGCGAGAACGAGGCGAGGAACCCGTTTCGGTTCCGGCCCGCGGCGGGGAGCAGGAGGATGCTCGGTCACAGTTGGGCCGAGAGTAGTTGTCCAGGCCGCTCAGGGGAGGGAACTGGACGCGGTCCGATCAGGTCCCGCGCCGGCATTCGGGGATCCCCATCTCCGCCGCGAGGTCGTCGCGCCCGAGGGTCAGCCCGGCGATCCGGGTCATCTCGTCCCCGATTTCGTCATCGTCGCTCTGGGCGACGACGGTCCAGCCGGCGGCCTGCTCGTCGGTGTTGGCGACGAACGCTCGGTGGTCGTCGTCCAGTTCGTCGGGGGCATCGAGATCCCTGGTGGCGTCGGCTTCGTCGGCGAGGATCCCGGCGACCTCAGTGGCGAAGCCGGCCACCGAGATCTCCTCGGGAGGCTCCGGCAGGTCGGCCAGGAGGGCTTCGGTACGGGCGCAGATCTCGGCCATCGCCTCGGGGTACGAGAGCGGGGAGGCGGAGTCCCCGGACTCGATCGTGGTGTCGCCGCATCCGGCCAGTGCGATCCCGATGGCGAGCAGTCCGCAGGAGATGCCGATGGGGCGCTGCACGGGTGCCGACTGTATGGGAACCGCGCGGAGAGGGCACGACCTGGGGTTTCGCGATTCGGCCGGAATGCTCGTCGTCCCTGGTCAGGGATCCGGCCGTCGAGTCGGTTCGTCGAGTCCGCTTCCCTATCCGCTGACCTCCATGGCACCACCAGCAGTCTGCGGCCGCGGCCGATGCTGCACCGTGTCGGTACAGTGGCCGCCGATGGCCACACAGTCGCTCTACCGCCGCTATCGGCCCCAGCGCTTCGAAGACCTGAAGGGGCAGGAGCACGTGGTGCGGGCTCTGCGCACCGCCGTCGCCGAGGGCCGCGAGGGGCAGGCGTACCTGTTCTCCGGGCCACGCGGCACCGGGAAGACCAGCACGGCGCGGATCCTCGCCAAGGTGCTCAACTGCTCCGACCCGGTCGACGGTGAACCGTGTGGTGAATGTGAGTCGTGCAAGGCTGTCCAGAGCGGGATCAGCTACGACGTCCACGAGCTCGACGCGGCGAGCAACAGTGGGGTCGCCGACATCCGCGACCTCATCGAGAAGGCCTCGCTCGGCACTCCGGGCCGGCACAAGGTGTACATCCTCGACGAGGTCCACATGCTGAGCAACGCGGCGGAGGCGGCGCTGCTGAAGACCCTCGAGGAGCCCCCCGACCACGTCGTGTTCGTACTCGCCACCACCGATCCGCAGAAGGTGAAGGACACCA
>CBFCWZ010000074.1:0-12950 GCA_965601935.1 uncultured Ilumatobacteraceae bacterium | reverse complement strand
CGCCAGCGACACAGCGAAGGGCGTGGTTCCGGTCGCCGCCAATTCGGAGGTGGAGACGGCGGCGTCGGTACGGAGATACCCGTCGGGCCCGGTCACGGGAGGCGGCGGCAGGCGTACCGGCTCGACGTGGTCGTCTGCGGATCGCAGGTCGGACCAGAAGGCGGCGCTGGCATCGACCTCGCGGCGCTGCCATTCGCCGTGAGCGGCGACGGTCGCGGGCAGCTCCGGTGGCGGCTGACCGTGGTACGCCCGGTCGACCTCGTCCCACAACAGGTCGAACGTGCCGGCGTCGACGGTGATGTGGTGCAGACCGATCAGCACATCGGTGCCGTCGTCGGGCCGCCGGCCGCTGTGCACCCGGACCAGTGGGCCCCGATCGAGATCGAACGGCACGCCGCGCAAGTCGTCGGCGTCGCCACGGTGGTCGTCGGTGGGGAACGGCTCGAACGACACCGCCGCGTCGACCGGCAGCGCGGTACGCGCTGGATCGAACGCGGTGTGCAGCACCTGGTGACGCATCACGACGGCGCGGACCGCTTCGTGCAGCCGATCGAGGTCGACCGGGGTGTCGATGGAGTAGAAGCGGTTCACGTTGTACCGCGGGTCTGCCGGGTCGGCGCGGTACTCGAAGAGCATCGCCTCCTCCGCCTCGGTGAGTGGGAGCGGTCCAGAGCCCGAGAGGGCGGGGATCGGCGACCGTGTCGAGGTGGCGCGGCCGAGTTCGTCGATGGCGGCAGAGACCTCACGCACCGTCCGGTGCTCGAAGACGAAGGCGTCGGGGAGCTCCACGCCGAGGTGGTCCTCCATCGCGGCCACGGCCTCGAGCGCGGCGAGCGAGGCGCCCCCCAGGTCGAAGAAGTCGTCGTCGAGGCTGACGCGGCTCGTGTCCAGCACCGTCGCCCACACCGCGGCGACTGCCGCCTCGGTTGGTGTCGACGGCGGGGTGTAGTCGCCGGCTGCGCCGAGTTGACGGGCCGGGGCGGGGAGCGCCGCAACGTCGACCTTGGCGCTGTCGGCGAGCGGGATGTCGTCGACGTGGACGAAGGCGGCGGGCTGGGCCCGTTCGGGGATCCGCTCGCGCAGGTGGGCGCGCAGCAGTGACTGGTCGACCGGTCGACCATCGACGGTGCGGTACCAGGCCGTGAGGATCTCGGGCTGCTTCGGTCGGTAGCCGACCGTGGCGAGCATGTCCTCGACGGCGGCGAGATCGATCTCGTCGTCGAGTTCCTCCCGCGCCTCGGCCCGCGTCTTGTGTCCGAGCCGCACGTCCCAGCTGTACGGCTCGGCGTAGTTGTGGAAGCCACGTTCGGTGCGGTGGACGTGGATGCCGGCGACGTTGATCAGGCAGTTGGTCGAACGCCCGGTGTCGGCCGGTCGCACCCACGGCGCCCGGTTCTCGAGGAAGTCGTAGAGCTCGGCCAGGCTGACGTCGACGTAGCGGTAGAAGTCGACGAACTCGATCTCGGAGAGCACGTCGAGGTCGCCACGTTCGAACACCGTCTGCTCGGGGAGCAGGTCGGTGACGGCATCGCGTGTGTGATGGTAGGTGCGCCGGGCCTGCAGCACGGTGCGGTCGATCGCCGCCGGGTCGAAGCGGCCCTCGTCGAACTGGTGCGGGACCAGCCGCGTCTCGAAGAACTGACCGCGCGAGAGGCCGGTGACGATGACCGGGATCCCCAACTCGTGAGCCCGTGCCACGGCCAGGGTGTAGATCGTCTTGTAGCAGCCGTTGCAGACGTTGGCGTACCTGTCGAGGCTGTCGCGGAAGATCTCGTTCATCGCCTCGGTGGTGACGAACTCGTGGGTGATGCCCAGGTCGGCGATGCTGCGCCGGACGTTCTCCTTCGCCCACTCGGCGATGAAGCCGTTGTCGAGGGTGAGCGCGTGCACCCGCCAGCCCTGATCGACGAGTTGGTAGAGGGCGTAGGTCGAGTCCTTGCCCCCCGACAGGAGGTGCAGGCAGTCGTAGTCCCCGGTGCTCCGGGCTCGGGCCCGCTCGAGTTCGGAGTCGAGGTCGTCGCCGGTACGGAACCACTCCGTCGTGCGCCGCGCAACGTCGTCGAATCTTGCACACACCGTGCAGGTCCCCGTGTCGTCGAGGCTGACCCCGGGAACATCGGTGCCGAGGCCGCAGCGCCCGCAGCGCCGCAGCTGGTGGGCGCGCTGCGCCGGAGTCCAACTGCGTACCACGGCATTGGTGATCGCCGGGTGGGCGGCGAGGGCGGCCTCGATCTCGCCGGGCTCGAGGCGTACGCCGTTGACCTTCAGCTGGTCGTCCATGCGGCCGCCGTAGACCAGCACGTCGTTCTCGAGGCGCACCCGGTCGCCCGTGCGGTAGAGCGGCTGCGCGCTGACCTCGGGGAGATGGAGGAACCGCTCGGCGCTGAGCTCGGGGCGGTGGAGGTACCCGGCGGCCATTCCGGGACGAGTGACGAACAGCTCCCCCCACGACCCGACGGGGGTGGGCCGGCCGAACCGGTCGAGCACGTGCGCCTCGGCGCCGGGGCAGGCCCGGCCGATCGGCACGTCGGCGCCGCCGTCGCGCACCGGGTCCCACTCGTGGAGCATGCAGCCGACGACGGCCTCGGTCGGACCGTACTCGTTGAAGATCCGCCCGTTTGGGGCGCACCGGGTGGCGAACGCCTCGGCGACCGGCCGGCGGAACGCCTCGCCACCGACGATGACCGTGTGCAACGAGCGCGGGGAGTCGATCATCCGCGACAGCAGCTCGAGCTGTCCCGGTGTCGCCTTGAGGGTGTCGAGACGGGGGTCGGCGGCGATCGCCGACAGCGCCTGGAGCGGCTCACCCGGCAGGACCACCGTGCGCCCGCCGGTGAGCTGAGGCAGGAACAGTGACGTGATGGTGAGGTCGAAGACCACCGCCGAGTGCAGTGGCATCACGGGGGGCGAGTCGGGGTGGACGTAGGCGTCGACGGCGAAGTCGAGATAGTCGGACAGGCCGCGATGGGAGATCGGCACCCCCTTCGGCAGCCCGGTCGAGCCGGACGTGTAGAGGATGTAGGCGAGGTCGTCGGGCGAGACCTCCTGTACCGACGACTCCGCCGTCTCAGGGGCGTCGGGAAGCTGGTCGAGCACGAGCAGGAGCTCCGAGTCGGCTTCGATCGCCTCGTGTCGCGCCGTCGGGTCGGCGGGATCCATCATCACGAACGCGGCACCGCTGCGCAGCACGCCATGGACGGCGACCAACAACTCGAGCGAACGGTCCATCCGCACGCCGACCCGCGCTCCGGGACCCGCCCCCTGCTGCCGCAGCCACGCCGCCAGTGCGTCGGCGCGTCGGTCCAGATCGCCCGCGGTGAGGATCGCACCGCCGCACTCGGCGGTCACCGCCTCGGGTTCCTGGCGCAGCCGGCGGCGCACCGACTCGTGGACCGGATCGGTCAGCGGGGGGCGGGTGCGATCGGGGTTCAGCCCGGCCAGCCGGGACAGGTCGTCGGCGTCGGCCAGGTCGACGCTGCTGATCGGTGCCTCGGGGTTCGCGGCCGCCCGTTGAATCGTCGCCGAGAGGTGATCTGCCGCCGCCAGGTGGGTCTCGTCGACACTCAAGCCGACGTTCAGATCGACTTCGACGCGCAGCCCGTCGCCGTAGTCGTAGGCGTGCAACCGGATCGGATGCGCAGGGTCGACATGGCCGGAGCGCTTCCACTCGGTGACCGTGGGCAGCCCGGCGAAGTCGCCGAAGCGGGCGGTGAGCACGTTCAGCACGGCGTCGAAGGCCACGTCGGGGCTCTCGCCGGGCTTGGCGTTACGCATCGTGTCGAGGAGGTTGCGCTGGACGCGGGCGAACAAGTCGGTGAACGACTCGTCGCCGTCCATCTCGACGGTCAGCGGGTACAGCTCCATCAGCGGGCCGACGATGCGTGGCGCCACGGGGCCCGACCGGTGGTGCAGCGGCACGCCGAACGTGAAGGTCGTCCGACCGTCGAGGCGGTACAGCACGACGGCGAGTGCGCTCGACAGCACGCCGATCAGGCTCAACTCGCGGCTCAGCGTGCGGTACGGACCCTCCAGGGAACTCTCGAGATCGGCCGTGACGACGAGTGGGAGGCGCTCGACGCGTGTGGTCGCGGCGGCACGAGGCCCGTACGGGGCGATCGGTGTCGCGTCGACGGGGCGTCGGGCCCAGTGGGTGGCCCGCTTCTCGCGGCCCTCGGCCCACCGGGCAGTGACGTCGTCGACGTGGTCGTAGAACGACGCCAGGGGGACCGAATCGACTCCCCTGTCGGGCAGGTAGTGCGCCTGGACCGCCCTGTAGATCTCGGAGGCACCCCAGGCGTCGGTCACCAGGTGGTGGAGGTCGAGCCACCAGGTCCAGTCGTCGTCACCGTGACGGAAGAGAACCGAGTCGTAGGCGCACGACGTGGCATCGATCGGGGTGGCGATCCTGGCCCGTACCCACGCCTCGACCTCGCCGGACGGCAGGTCGACCACTTCGGTGGTGACCGGGGGCGCGGCCAACACACGTACCGTCGGCTCCTGGCCGACCCGGTCGACGATGACCGAGCGCAGTGCGTCCGATTCCCGCACCACCTCGTCGAAGGAGGAGACGAGCCGGTCCGGGTCGAGCAGTCCGGTGATGCGGTGCAGCTTGGCCATGTTGGCCAGCGGGGCGTCACGGAAGATCCGCTGGCTCGACCAGATCTGGTCCTGGATCCGGGTGAGGGGATGCTCCCGCTCCACCCTCGGACCGATCGTGACCGATCGGGTACCGGCGTCCCCCGCCGCGGTCACGTCACCGCCCTCACGCTGCGGCGACGTCACTCCGGGCGACGACGTAGGCGACCATCGCGTCGACCGAGATGAAGTTCTCCAGCACCACGTCGGCCGGGTCGATCTGGATCTCCAGCCGGTGCTCCAGCCAGTCGACGATCAACACGACTCCCAGCGAGTCGACGAGACCGGTCATCATCAGGTCGGTGGCCGGTTCGACCGGCTCGAATCCGGCGGACACCTCCTCCTCGATGAAGCCGACGAGTTCGGTGGCGAGATCGGTGGTGTCGAGGGGAGGTGTGGTCATGGCGTGTGGTGTCGTCGGACGCGGAAGGCTAACGGCGTTCTGCTCCTGGATCATGTCCAGCTGCGGAATCTCCCGGTTCGCCGAGATGGTGGAGCAGCCGCCGTGCGGCGCCCCGGTCGACCTTCCCGGTGGTGGTACGCGGCAGCTCGGGGACGGGAACGATGCGGGTCGGAACGGCATGGCGTGGCAGCCGGCGACGGGCCGACTCGCGCAGGCCGTCCAGCGTGATGTCGTCCAGCACCGGGTCGACGATCGCCACGATGCTCTCGCCGTCCGCATCCACCACCGCCGCGCACCCGTCGACCGCCGTCGACTCGACGATGGCCGCCTCCACCGCCTCCAATTCGATGCGGTAGCCGCGCAGCTTGATCTGATTGTCGATCCGGCCGAGGAACACGAGGTCGCCGTCGGCGCGTCGCTCGACGAGATCGCCCGTGCGATACCACCGGCCCGGACCCGGCACGGCAGGGTCGTGGAGGATCGAACGGGACGTCAGGTCGGGCCGGTTCCAGTAGTAGGCCATCATCGTGTCGGTGGCGACCCACAGCTCGCCGGCGCCGGCGCCCGCGACGACGTTGCCGTCGGCGACCAGCGCGATCCGCGCCCCCGACCAGGCCCGGCCGATCGGCACGGGGGCGTCGGGAGGGGGCGGGTCGGCGAGATGGTGATACGTGCACTGGTTCACCTCGGCGGGCCCGTACACGTTGGACACCTGCGCCGACGGGATCGCCCGCATCAACGCGGCCAGCTCCTCGGGTGGGTAGACCTCGCCCCCGTAGAGGATCCAGCGCAACGTGGAGAGGTCATGGCGCTCGAGCGCTCCGCGCTCGACCAACTGGCGCAGGGCGTATGGGACCGAGTACCAGACGGTGATCCCGTGGGCGGCGACGAGGTCGGCCAGGCTGGCTGGGAAGCGCATCACCGCATCGGGCACCACGAGAACCGTCGAGCCGGCCAGTGGGGCGGCGTAGAGCTCGAACGTCGACTGGTCGAACTGGAGCGGGGCGATGTTGGCCAGCCGGTCGCTGCTGTCGAGGCCGTAGCTCCCCACGGCGTGTCCGGCGTAGGCGAGCGCGCTGTCGTGGGTGTGCACGATCCCCTTGGGATCGCCCGTCGACCCCGAGGTGTAGATGACATAGGCGGGATCCGAGCCGCCGACCGAGACGGGTGCGAGGATCGCACCGCCACCGTCAGCGGGGTCGAGCACGTGCTCCACGGCGGTTCCGGCGACGAGGTCGGTGACGGTGTCGGGGCGCGCTCTGGTGACCAGCGCCACCGCCCCGGAGTCGGCGAGCAGGCGGCGCCCATAGTCGACCGAGGCGAACCAGTCGAGCGGCACCATCACGCCTCCCGCACGCAGGATCGCGTGCACCGCGACGAACGCGTCAGCCGACTTCGGGAGATGCACCGCCACGCGGTCGCCGGGGCGGACCCCGGCGTCGTGCAAGCGGCCACCCAAGCGGCCGGCACGATCCCGGTACTCGGCCCACGTCAACGTGCTGTGCCCGTCGGTGAGAGCGGCTGCATCGGCCCCGGCGACTCGGCTCCCCCGGTCGAGGAGTTCACCGAGTCGCATCGAGATCCTGTTCACCGCGGTGCCCGTGCATACCCACCCTGGATAGTGTCCGGAGCGTCATGTCCGCCAGTCCACCACTCACTGCCAACGGGTTTCCCGTCGCCACCACCGCCGACGCCTACGCCGACCTGGAGCCGGCCAACCACCTGCTCGGTGATCCCGAGGGCCTGCGCCGCCAGATGGCCGAGCGCGGCCACCTCTTCTTCCGTCGTCTCCTCGACCCCGGGGTGGTCCTCGCCGCCCGTCACGAGATCCTGCTCAAGTACGCAGTGATCGGCGAGGTCGACGGTCGGCACCGCGTGGACGACGCGATCGCCGGCGACCGGTCGCCGCTCGGCACGGCCAACATCCGGGCCTTCTCCGAGAGCGTCCGCACCGGTGAACGCTACCTCGCCGTCACCGACGCCTCCGAGATCCTCGCCCTGCAGGCCGACCTGCTCGGGGGCGAGGTCCACGTGTTCGACATGCGCTGGCCCCGTTTCGTCCGCCCCGGCGAGGGTTGTGGCTTCCACTGCGACGGCCCGTACATGAATCGGGCCACGGCACGGATCTTCTCCTGCTGGATCCCGCTCGGACGCGTTCACCGTCACGAGGGTGCGCTGATGCTGCTCGAGAACAGCCACGTCTCGGCCCGCCTCCACGAGGGCTACCTCCGCGCCGATGCCGACGTCGACGGTCTGAAGTGGCTCGACGACGACCCGTCGGTGGTCCGGCGGCAGTACGGGACCCGATGGTTGAGCACCGACTTCGAGGCGGGCGACGTGCTCTGCTTCGGGATGCACATGCTGCACGGCGCCTTCGACAACCGATCTCCTGTGGGCCGTTGCCGGCTGACGTCCGACACCCGCTACCAACTCGCCGCCGAGCCCGCCGACCCGCGCTGGAACGGGGCGGACTTCGAGGCTCACGGGGGCGACCGCGTCTTCTACCCCGGCCTCGGGCGTTGGAACAACGACGACTTCCAGGACGAGTGGAAAGACGTCGACGAGGCCGGACGGCTACGACTGCGGGAGCAAGCATGAACGAGACAATGGGCGAGGTCGTCGAGGCGATGGCCGACATCGACCACCCCGTGAAGGTCGCGGCGTCGGAATGGGCCCGCCAGAACATCGGTCACCGCGACCAGGTCGCCGCCGACCTGGAGCTCGACTTCGCCCGTGACGACTGGCAGACCTGCGCCGACCACGGCGTACTGGGAACGATGGCCGATCCCCGGTTCGGTGGCTCCGGGAAGTCGTTGGCGGCGACTCTGCTGACCCTCGAGGGTCTCGGCCACGGCTGCAGCGACAACGGGCTCACGTTCGCTCTCGCCTGCCAGATCCTCAGCTCCCAGCACGTGCTGGAGCGGTTCGGCACCCCCGAGCAGCAGTCCCGGTGGCTGCCCCGCCTGATCGACGGCTCTGCGATCGGGGCCTTTGCGATGACCGAGCCCGACGCCGGTTCGGACGCCTTCTCGATGGCGGCCACCGCCGAGCGCCTGCCGGATGGCGGCTACCGGCTCGAGGGGCACAAGGCGTACATCACGTTCGGGCCCGTGTGCGACGTGTGCATCGTGTTCGCCTCCACCCGCCCCGGCAGCGGCAGTTGGGGGATCTCCGCCTTTCTCGTCCCCACCGACCTGCCGGGTGTGGAACGGGGCGAGGTACGCCCGAAGATGGGGATGCGCACGACCCCGTTCGGCGACATCTGGCTGCGCGGTGTCGAGCTGCCCGCCGACGCCCTGATCGGACGCGAGGGGTCGGGGGCGAGCATCTTTTCGGCCACCCTCGACGTCGAGCGGGCCTTCATCTTCGCCCCCCAGGTCGGGGCCATGCAGCGTCAGCTGGAAGAGACCGTCGCCTTCGCCCGCGAGCGGGAACAAGGGGGTCGGCCGATCGCCCGGCACCAGGCGGTGGCGCACCGCATCGCGGCGATGAAGGAACGCCACGAGCGGGCACGACTGTTCCTCTACCGGGCTGCACTCGCCGAGGCCCGGGGAGACCGGCTCACGATGGCAGCTTCGCTGGCCAAGATCGTCGTGTGCGATGCGGGCATCGAGTCGTCGCTCGACGCTGCGGTCGTGCACGGCGCCCGCGGCTATCTCCCCGAGTTCGAGGGGGAACGGCAGCTCCGCGATGCCGTCGGCGGGCTGGTCTACTCGGGCTCCACCGACGTGCTGCGCAACGTGGTCGCCCGTCTGCTCGGCGCCGGCTGAGCTGACCCGGTCAGGCCTGCAGAACGGGCTCGATCTCGGACTCCTGGTCGTCGTCGGCGTCGTCGGGCTCCTCGCCGAGCAGTGAGTCGTGTTCGACGACGGGGAGCAGCCGTCCCTTCCGCTTCTCGTACTGCTGATAGACCGCGGCGAGGGCGGTGAGGCCGAGCATCACCCAGAACGCCCGCGGCCAGGCGAGAGCATTCTCGACGCCGTCGTTGATTCCGAGATCCTGTTCGAAGACCCGCTCGATGACCCAGATTCCGCTGATCACGGCGAGACCGATGGACACGATGGTGAACGCCGGCATGTAGACCCTCGTCCTGCGGAGCACGAACAACAGCGGGAAGGTGAGCAGGATGATGATCAGCTGGGCGATCTCGATGCCGACGTTGCGGCCGAGCAGTGAGACCAGCTGGGTGGTGCGGTTGATGTCCAGTTCTTCGATCAGCCCGGCGAAGCCCATGCCGTGGAACAGGCCGAAGACGAAGGCGAAGACCCATTCCTTGTGGCCGAAGATCGGCCGCAGGTTGTGCAGCGCGGCCAAGGCGATCGACAGGGCGATGACCGTCTCGGTCAGCTTCGACGGCGGGAGTGGCAGATAGTCGAGCCCGGCGAGGGTGAACGTGATCGAGTGGGCAATCGTGAACATCGTTGCGACCAGCACGATCCGCAGCAGCGAGTAGCCGAAGCTGGGCGACGGTCGCCAGCGCATCGAGACGAGGACGAGCACTGCCGGCAGCAGCAGCACCAGGATGAAGAAGACGTGGTCGGGGCCGGTGCGGATGTGGTCGACACCGAGGTCGATGCTGGCGCGGAAGTTCTTCCACTGGCTGGAGTCGCCGAGGTCGATCTCGCCGGAGGGCGAGCCGGCCGTGTGGATCAACAGCTCGTTGGTCTCCTCCTCGAACACCCCCCGCTTCCAGTCGTTGGAGACGAGGGTGATGTTGTTGCGGTCGGGGATCTCCTCGAGGAACGGCGTGAACGTGACCTCCAACATCTGGGGGACCGCCACTCCGCCGATGTCGGCGACGAACGGGAGGACGACGTAGCCGAGCCCGTTCGGCCCCGATCCACTGTCGAACAACAGCTCGACGCCTTCGTACTCGATCGGCCAGACGGCGCCGTCGGCCCCGATCGCCGTGTTGTCGTCGGCGTACTGCTGGAGCATGTCGAGGTTGCTCTCGAACTCGGCGAGGAGTTCTTCGGCGGTCCCGTCGATGGCGAGGCCGAGGACCTCGCGTACGTCGGGGTAGGGCATCTCCACCCGCCCGGTGAGGCTGTTGTCGCCGACGTCGAGGTAGAGGTACGACTCGTCGTTGCGGTGGGCGTCGACCGGATCGGCGAGGGCGACCACGGCGAGGACGCCGACGAGGAGGAACGTGAGGCTGCGGAGGGTTTTCAAGGGTGCCTTCGGGTCATGTGTCGGGACGGATCCCGACAGCGGGGGAATACGGGTCGTAGGGGTCGGTGCTGATGCTCTCGAGCACCACGTCGGTCCCGAGCCCGTGCTCGACGGCGAGCTGGTGGGCGAGGCGCAGCGCCACGTCGTCCTCCACGGCCCAGCCGGTGGAGTCGAACACCGTCACGCCAGTGGCGGCGGGTTCCGCGGCGGGCTGCTGCAGGAGCTCCCACAGCTCCGGGCCAATCTGGGAGGCGGGCACCTGCTGGCACTCGCCCTCGAGGAGGCACTGGGTTCTGATGTCGGGAATGACGAGCGCCTGTTGCAGCAGGCTCGGCGGCAGCTCCAGCTTCCCGGGGAAGTCGGCGCCGACGGCGTTGACGTGCAGCCAGGGGCGCGGCTCGGCCGAGCCGACGACGGGCCCGGCGCCGATGTCGACGGAGGTGCAGGTGCACAACACGTCCACCTCGGAGACGATCGTCGCACCCTGCGTCGACCCGGCGATCTGTACGTCGAGGTCGAGGAAGCCGATCCGATCGGCGAACGACTCGGCGACCTCGTCGTTCGTGTCGACGCCGATGACGCGGTCGATCGTCCGGACGCGGCTGATGGCGTGGACCTGCGTGACCGCCTGTGCACCGAGCCCGACCACCCCGAGCGTGACCGGGCCCGTCCGGGCGAGCACGTCGGTCGCCACTGCCGACGCGGCTCCGGTGCGCACGGAGGTGAGCAGGGTGGCATCGCCAAGCGCCACGAGGTGCCCGGAGGAGGTGTCCCACATCGCCGACGTGGCGATCACGCTCGGCAGGTTGCGCTGCACGGGGTTCGTCGGGTGGTAGCCGACCATCTTCACCACCACGGGTCCCGACACCTCGTGGGTCGGCATCCACTCCAACAGGCCGAGATCGGGCTTGTCGTAGCGGAACCCGTCACGTTCGCGAACCTGGACGGTGGCCGCGTCGAAGCCCTCGAACCGGGTCCGCAACGCCTGGATCATGAGGTCCATGAAGCCGTCCCGGCCGACGATCTCGAGCATGGCCGCGATGTCGGCGGCCCCGATGACCCGCGTCGACATGGAACCGCCCGCAGGCGATGAGAGGACCGGCTCCGGCATCGGAGAGAGCCTAGGACGCACTGCGCCGACGCGGCCAGTCTTCGTCATCGCTCGGGCCGGCGCAGCGTCAGGCCGCCGGCCGCTGGCGAGTGGCGCGGAGCTTGCCGTCGAGCACCTCGGCGGCGGGGCGCAGGAAGCCCGGGTCGCGATAGCGACTGCGTGGTGAGCGCAGCCGCAGGGGGATGCTGATGTTGGCCGTGAGTGCCTCCATCTCGTGGGCCCAGAACATCGGGATGTAGAGCACGTCGCCGGGCTCGAGCACGGCGGTGTAGCGGCGGGCGCCGGCGAATCGGGGGAACTCGGCGGGATCGGCCTCGGCCGAACGGCCGGGGAGTCGAGACCAGCGACTGCCGACGGACAGCGGGCAGTTGAAGTACAGCTTGCCGCGATCGCCGGGCTCGAACATGGTGACCGACTTGCGTCCCTCGGTCTGGAACAGCAGTCCGGGCCAGGCGTCGTGGTGCAGTGGCGTGACCGCGCCCGGCGAGCCGATCCAGATGCCACTCGCGTTGCGCAGGGTGGGACCACCGCCGGCACGCCCGATGGCGGTGGAGATCTCGTCGATCAACTCGCCCATCGACCCCTTGACGCCCTTGGGGCCGAACAGCCGGTACACCACCTCGTCGCCGGTGCCCTGCTCGAAGAGAAGGTCGAGCAGTTCGTCCAGCGACATCTCTTCGCGGTGGGCCACCTCCCGCCCGTAGTCGCCGGTGTACAGGAAGTACGGGTTGGCCGGATCGTTGAACTCGACGTCGACCGGCGCCGGCTGGCGTGCGGCGACCTCGCGGAGGTCGGCCAGGTCGACTGCCGGGGCCCCGATGTGGTGGGCGAATCCCTCCACGATGAGGGGCCTGCCTCCCGCCAGCAGCTCGGGGACCGAGGTCTCCGATGCGGCAACCCGGGGGATCCCGACGCGTCCACCCGTACGGCGCCGTCGGCTCCACGCGTCGTGGAGCAGCCACATCGGGGTGAGGACGAGGACGAGGACGACCAACCCCAGCATGACGACGATGTTGCGGAGGTATCCGCGTCTGAGGCGGGCCATGAGCTGCTCTCCCGAGGTCGGTTGTGGGTCCGGCGACAGCGATGCTACCGCTGGCGGTCGCGATCGGACCGCGGCGCTCCATCGAGACCCTCAGCACCGCGGCGCCCCGGATCGTTCGGAGGTACGACACCGTCGGGTCGTCGCCGGAGGACTCGTGTTCGTGGAGGGGTCGTCGCCGTGGTCGGGCGTGCGCCCCACCCGGCAGGTCCGGGCGACGGTGGCGCGCACGGAGGCATGGTCCGCCGGAGCGACAGCGATCACGGATGGCGTCCCGCGATCTCGGAACGGGTACCCTCCGCTCCGTGCCGAGCCCCCCTGCTGTTCCACCGGTCGGCCCACCCGAGGCGCCGCCGGGCCGGTCGGCGACGATGGCGCGAGCCCGGGCTGCAGTCGGCTGCCGGTGGATGACCCGGCCCACGGTGCGGTCGTGAAGCACGACACGCGCACCCGGTTGCAGGTCGGCGGGCGGCGGCTGCGTGTCGGTGTGGAGCGCACCGCCGGGCGTGTGATCTCGTTCGTCGTGGGGAAGGCGACCGAGTCGTACTTCGGACGCACCTACTACACCAATCGCTGGCATCCCCGGT
>CBFCWZ010000073.1:0-12998 GCA_965601935.1 uncultured Ilumatobacteraceae bacterium | reverse complement strand
CCCTTGGTCATGTCGACGGCCATCTTCAGGGCGGCCACGCCGGTGCGCTTGCCCACACGGGTCTGCAGCATCCAGAGCTTGCCCTGCTCGATGGTGAACTCGGTGTCGCACATGTCGGTGTAGTGGCGCTCGAGGCGATCGAAGATCACCAGGAGGTCGTCGTGGATCTCGGGGAACACCGTGGCCATCTCGTCGAGGTCCTCGGTCTTCCGGATCCCCGCCACCACGTCCTCGCCCTGTGCGTTCACGAGGAAGTCGCCGTACGGCAGGTCTTCGCCGGTCGCGGCGTTGCGGGTGAAGCCCACGCCCGTACCGGAGTTCTCGTCGCGGTTGCCGAACACCATGGTCTGCACGTTCACGGCGGTACCGAGGTGGTGGTCGATGTTCTCGCGCACCCGGTAGGCGATGGCGCGGGCACCGTTCCACGACTTGAAGACGGCCTCGACGGCACCGCGCAGCTGCTTCATCGGCTGCTGCGGGAACGCCGTGCCCGTCTGCTCCTTCACGAGCTTCTTGTACGTGACACACAGATCCTTGAGCGCGGCGGCGGGGATGTCGGCGTCGGTCGTGCCGCCGACCGCCTCACGGGCCTCTTCGAGCAGTTCCTCGAAAGGTTCGCCGTCGGCGCCCATGACGATCCGGGCGTACATCGCGATGAAACGCCGGTAGCTGTCGTAGGCGAAGCGCTCGTCGTCGGTGACCTTCGCCAGACCCTTCACGCTCTTGTCGTTCAAGCCCAGGTTGAGCACCGTGTCCATCATTCCGGGCATCGAGAACTTGGCGCCCGAACGCACCGACACGAGGAGTGGGTCGGCCGGGTCGCCGAGGCCGCGGCCCATCTCCTTTTCGAGCTTGGCCACCTGTTTCTCGATCTCACCGTCGAGACCCTCGGGCCAACCGCCGTCCATGTAGGCGGTGCACGCCTCGGTGGAGATCGTGAAGCCGGGCGGTACCGGCAGCTTCAACACCGTGGTCATCTCGGCGAGGTTCGCACCCTTGCCCCCGAGCAGGTCCTTGTACTCCATCGGAGGGCGGCGATGCTTGTGGTCGAAGCTGTAGACGTAAGGCATACGGTCGGCAAGTCTACGGGCGCTGCGGCCGTTCTGCCGGGCGAAGCGCGTACCCTCGTCAAGGTGTTCCGACTGCTGGGCTTCCCCGTCCACGTGCGCCCCGGCTTCGTCGTGTTCATGGCCCTCATCGTCTTCCTCTACGGAAACGAGTTCGGGCTCTGGCTGGCGGGCTCTCTCGCCGTCCTCACGCTGATCCACGAACTCGGCCATGCCGTCGCGGCCCGCAGCACCGGAGCCGAGGCGGAGATCTCACTCGACTTCCTCGCCGGCTACGCCTCGTTCACACCCAGCCGGCCGCTCACCCGTTGGGAACGCGCCGGTATCTCGTTCGCCGGACCGGCCATCCAGATCCTCGTCGCGTCGGTGGTGCTCGTCGCGCTCGGCTCCAGCCCTCTCGAGCCCGACTCGTGGGGTGACTCCCCCGCCGCCGCGGCCATCTGGTGGGCCGGCATCGCCATCGGTTTGCTGAACCTCGTGCCCGTCCTCCCACTCGACGGCGGACACATCGTGCTCACCGCACTCGACCGCCTCCTCCCCGGCCGCGCGGTCCGCCCGATGCTCTACTACTCGATCGTGGCGACTGCCGCGTTCGCCGTCCTGTCCTTCACCAACGACCGGTTCCGCGGTTTCGGCATCCTCGTCGCCTTCCTCCTCATCTCCCAGCTCCAGATGCTCGGATCCGCCCGGCGGGCCGTCTCCCCGTGGGAGGCCGCCCTCGCTGCCGCCGAGTCGGGCCGCGAACGCAAGGCGACCCGCATCCTCCGCGCCTCGCTCAGCCATCCCAACCAGCGGGCGGTCCCTCCCAGTAGGCCCCTCACCCGCGACGAGGCAGAACGACTCGTCTCCCTCCTCCCCCATCCCTTCCCGCGCGGGAATCCTTCCGCCGAGTACGGACTCGCGCTCCTCCTCGTCCAGTTGGGCCGCTTCGAAGATGCCGCGAACTATGCCGCCGAGAGCTACGCCGAGCACCCCACCGCGCCCACGGCCGTGATCATCTCCCGTGCGGCCGCCGCACTCGCCGATGTCCCGACCGCGGTCGGCTGGCTGCAGGCTGCACGCGACTCCGGAGGCGCCGAATCCGACCTCGCTGCCGTCATCGACCGTACCCACGAGTTCGCTTCGATCCGGCAGCACCCCGACGTGATCCGCCTCCGCGACACGCTCGCTCCGTCCCCGATGAACTGACGCCGACGGTCAGGCGTCGTAGGCCGGCGTACGCCCCACGTCGAACCCGCGGCGAATCGCAGCGAGCGCGGTGTTCTCGACGACGCTCGTGACCACTCCGGCCTCGGCGCCCTCGGCGTCGAGAACCGGGGCCCCCACCGCGGTGCCGTCGGCGACGTCGACGATGCGCAGCTTCACGGGAGCGTCCGCCCCGCGGCTGTCCATCCGCTCCACCAACTCCTGGCCCGGGTAGCAGCCCTTGGCGAAGTCGACCGCCACCCTCACCACGCCGGTCGAGGCCGGGATCGTCTCCCCGGAGCGGATCTCCGCGCCCATCCGGGGCCATCCCGCCTCGACTCGCCGACGCTCGAACTCGGCGCCCGGCTCCCCATCTGCCGCCGGCCGCAACTCGATCTGGGCATCGACCCGGATCATGAACTTCCGGAGACGGGCGGCCAGCCCGTCGCCGTATCCGGCGTCGGTCTCCAGCTCGAACTCCTGGTCACCCGTCCGCGTGATCCTCACGAGTGCCGTGACCTTGCCGGTCGGCTCCAGCACCAACGACCACCGCGAATCGCCCACCTGCATGGGCCGCAGCTCCTGGGACACCTGCGACTGGAGATAGCTGGCGGCGTCGGGGCCTGTCACGACCACCACATCGCGGGCCTGGGGATCGAGGAAGTCGGGCATCGTCGGAGTCACATCTCAATTCTGCCGTGGCACACTGCGGGGAGCATGACCGATGACGCAACTTCCTCCGGTTCGTCGAGCCGCCGGCTCGCCCAACGTGCGGTCGACTCCCTGATGAACCTGTGCCGGCGCGGAAATCGCCTCGGTGTGGGATTCCTCCTGGTGGTGATCCTCGTGTGCGGAACGAGCTTCGCCCTCGGCTACGCCGCCACCAACGGCGGCACCCAGATCCTCTGGGTGATCCTGGGTGGGGCCTTCCTCGTCGCGGCGATCGGTTTCATCGTGGCCGCCCTGCTCGCGCTCCGGCACGTCTCGCACAGCGCCACCATGCTGCTCGACGAGGTCCAGCAACTCCTCGACGGCGACGTCGTCGAACAGCGCACCATCATCGACACCGTCGAAGCGGCCGACTCGGTCGAAGGCGAGAGCGCGCTCGTGCTGTCGCGGCAGTTCTCAGGTCTCCAGACCGCGGTGGTGCAGGACGGACGCTCCTTCCCGGCCGTGATGGACGCACTGCGCGCCACCGTGCGGTTCCCCGGCTACCTGGCGATGGCCGCGTTGATCACTCTGGTGTTCGCCGTCCTCGCCCCGCTGTTCCTCCTCAGCATCCTGCTCTGAGCAGGCCCACTCCGAACCTCGACCTCACGCCGTGGTTCCGGCGTCCCTCCGGGCGGCTGTCATGCGTCGTGCCGCCGGGATGGCCGCGAGCAACGCAGCCGCCTTGTTGCGGCACTCCAAGTCCTCGTCGTCGGGCACCGAGTCGGCGACGATCCCCGCGCCGGCCTGCAGGCTGGCGACGCGATCGTCGCCCGTGACGAACATCGTGCGGATGGCGATGGCCGTGTCGAGGTTGCCCGACCAGTCGACATAGCCGACCACTCCTGCGTACGGGCCCCGCTTGACGGGTTCGAGGTCGTCGATGATCTCCATCGCCCGCACCTTCGGCGCGCCGCTGACGGTCCCCGCCGGAAGCGTGGCCCGCAGCACGTCGATCGGACCGAGCCCGTCGACCAGTTCGCCCGCCACCTGTGAGGTGAGGTGCATCACATGGCTGTAACGCTCGAGGGTCATCAACTCCTCGACTTCGACGGTGCCGAACCGGGCCACCCGCCCCACGTCGTTGCGGGCGAGGTCGATCAGCATCACGTGCTCGGCGCGTTCCTTGGGGTGCTCGATGAGCTCGGCTGCCATCCGCCGGTCGTGCTCGTCGGTGCGCCCGCGTCGGCGCGTCCCCGCGATCGGACGGGAGATGATCCGGCGGCCCTGCAGCTGCACCATCGGCTCGGGCGACGAACCGACGATCGTCAGCTCGGGATGACGCACGAAGTACATGTACGGCGACGGGTTGACCTGTCGCAGCACCCGGTACACGTCGAACGGGTCGGCCCCCAGCTCGAGGTCGTAGCGCTGGGCCAACACGACCTGGAAGATGTCGCCGGCGACGACGTGTTCCTTCGCCACCTCGACGGCCTTCTGGTACAGCCCGTCCGGCATCGTCGAGCGGAGCTCGGGAAGATCCTCGTCGGACGACGGCGGTGCGACCGGCGTGTACGGCAGTGGTCGCGCCAGGTCGGTGACGGCCTGAGCGACTCGCTCGGTGGCCGCGTCGTAGGCGGCATCGAGTGCGGCCACGTCGAGGCCCGACGTGGGCACGTTCTCGATGAGGTACACCCGCTGGCGCCAGTGATCGAAGGCCGCGAGCGAGCCGATCACCGACATGACCGCATCCGGGTACCCGCGGTCGTCCTCGGGCACGTCGGGCAGGCGCTCGACCTCGCGGATCACGTCGTATCCGAGGTACCCCATGATCCCGCCGTGGAGCGGGGGCAGATCCTCGAACACCGGACTCGAGTTCCGTGCCAACAGGTTCTCGAGAGCTCCGAGGATCCCCTCGTCGGTGGGCACGTCGCCCGGGAGTGCTCCGTCGACCTCCACTGCCCCGTCGCGCAGCACCAGGGTGCCGGTGGGGTTCCGCCCGACGAACGAGAAACGGGCCCATCGTTCGGCGCCCTCCACCGACTCGAGCAGGAACCCAGGTCCGTCACCCACCAGCTTGGCGTAGGCCGCGACCGGCGTCTCGAGGTCGGCCAGGATCTCGGTCCACACCGGCACGACCGTGTGGTCGGCGGCGAAGGCCTGGAACTCGGATCGGCTGGGTTGGAACTCCATCCGAGCCACGCGGCCGCTCACCCGAACGAGCGGAAGAAGCAGGTCCGCGCCCCGGTGTGGCACGCGCCCGCGCCCTCCTGCTCGACCTTGAACAGCAGGGTGTCGCCGTCACAGTCGTAGGACGCCGTGCGCACGAACTGGCGGTCGCCGCTGGTGTCGCCCTTGCGCCACAGCTCCTGGCGGCTGCGCGACCAGTAGACCATCCGCCCCTCGCGCAACGTCATCTCCAACGACTCGGAGTTCATCCACGCCATCATGAGGACATCGCCGTTCTCGACATCTTGGGCGATGGCCGGCACGAGGCCGTCGGAGTCGTACTTCACCTCGGCCAACTGCTGGGAGCTGGCCTCGATCGGAACGGTCTCTGGCATCCCGCCAAGGATAGGGAGGAGGAGTGACCGGAACCTCAGAGATAGAGACCGGTCGACGCCTCGATGCGCTCGGCGGCCACGGCGTGCAACTCGCGCTCGCGCAACATGATGTAGTCGTCTCCCTGCACCTCGACCTCGTAGCGGTCGTCGGGGCTGAACAGCACCTTGTCGCCCACCTCGCAGGCCCGCACGTTCTGGCCCTGGGCCACGACGGTGGCCCACACGAGACGCTTGGCCATCTGCGCCGTTGCCGGGATGAGGATGCCGCCCGACGACTTCCGCTCGCCCTCGTCGTTGATCCGTACGAGCACGCGGTCGTTGAGCATCTTGATCGGCAGCTTGTCGTCGGCCGTCGCCATGGCTCGCAGGGTACCGTCGCATTCCGTGGAGCCCGACGACGACGCACCCCTGATCGAGACGATCCGGTTCACCGCCGGCGACGGTGTCGAACTCGTCGGCGACCTTGCCTCGGCAGCCTCTCCGCGGGCTGCTGCGATCGTGTGCCACCCCCACCCCCAGTACGGAGGCGACCGCTACAACAATGTGGTGCAGGCCCTCTTCGACGCCCTCCCGCCGAACGGAATCACGGCCCTCCGCTTCGACTTCCGCACGCAGTACGACGACGGCCGCGGCGAGACCCTCGACGCCCACGCCGCCATCGCCGAGGTGGCGCGGGGAGCCTCCGGCAGCCCGGTCATCGCCACGGGCTACTCGTTCGGGGCGATGATCGCCCTCGGAGTCGACCACCCTGCGGTGACCCATCGCGTGCTCGTCGCGCCTCCACTCGGGATGATCGACGTCGCGCCGACTCGAAACGTGCCGACTCTCGTACTGAGCCCGTCCCACGACCAATTCTGCCCGCCGGAGAAGGCAGAGCCGATCGCGGCCACGTGGGGCAACACCGAGTTCGCGCCGATCCGATCGGCGGACCACTTCCTGCTCGGAGCGACGAGCGAGGTCACCCGCCGGGTCCTCACCTGGCTCGACCCCCAGATCGCTCTCTGGGAGATGGACGGCCCTTGACGGTCAGCTGATCGCGGCTTCGATCTCCTCGCGCACTTCGTCGGTGATCGCGGGGATCACCTCGAGCGCCTCGAAGTTCTGGACGACCTGGCTGACCTTGGAGGCACCGGTGATCACCGACGACACCATCGGGTGCTTCGTGCACCATGCCAGGGCCAGCTGGGCCATCGAGCAGTCGAGCCGCTCGGCGATGGGGCGCAGGCGCTCCACCCGCCCGATCTCCTCGGCGTCGGTCAGGCGCTCGGCCAGCCACCCGTAGCCCTCGAGGGCGCCCCGGCTGTCGTCCGGGATGCCGTCGCGGTACTTGCCGGTGAGGAGACCGGACGCGAGCGGGCTCCAGATGGTGTTGCCATAGCCGTGGTCCTCGAAGAGACGGGCGTACTCGACTTCGACCTTCCGCCGTTCGAGCAGGTTGTACTGGCTCTGCTCGGTGACCGGCTTGTGCAGGTGATGCCGCTCGGCGACGTCGATCGCCGTACGGATCTCGTCGGCGGTCCACTCGCTCGTACCCCAGTACAGAGCCTTGCCCGAGGACACGATGTCGCTCATCGCCCACACCGTCTCCTCGATGGGCGTCTCGGGGTCGGCACGGTGGCAGTAGAGAACATCGACGAAGTCGAGTCCGAACCGCTCGAGCGAGCCATCGATGGCGTGCATCAGGTACTTGCGGTTGAGGGTGTTGTTCATGTTGGGCGTGCGGCGGTGCAGGCCCCAGAAGATCTTCGTGGTGACGACGTACGACCACCGCGGCCAGCCCAGCTCCTTCAGAGCGCGGCCCATGATCGCCTCGCTCTCGCCGCCGGCGTAGGCCTCGGCGTTGTCGAAGAAGTTGCAGCCTGCATCACCCGCCGCAGCGATGCACTCGACGGCCAGGCTGTCGTCGAGCTGATTGTCGAACGTGACCCAGCTGCCGAACGACAGCACACTCACCTTCAACCCCGTGTTCCCCAGTCGGCGGTACTCCATGTTCGGATTGACGTGTGGCTGCGGCATGAGCCCGGACGCTACTCCCGGGAGTAGCGAGCGACGACGGCGTGCATTCGTTCTGCGGCACCGGGGTTCGCTCGCATGATCGAGCGAAGTCGCTCGGTCGACAGGACGTGAGCCGCAAGGTGGCCGGTGGCCGTGACAGTTGCGGCTCGCGTCGACCCGGTCAGCACGCCGCGCTCACCGACCAGTGCATCGGGGCCGAGGGTTGCGACGCAGGTGCCGTCGACCGTGACGTCGGCGGACCCTTCGGCGATGACGAATGCGTCCGGAGACGGCTCGCCCTGGCGGACCAGTGTCTCCCCGGGGTCGAAAGCGAGCGGATACGCGGTCTCCGCCAGCGACACCAGTTCGTCGTCGGTGCAGCCGGCGAAGAACCCACTCGAGGCCAGCAGAGCGACGCGTGCGGCGAGTTCGTCGGCATCCACGGATTGTGGATGGGAATCGAGGTGCCGACGGTAGGCGCGACGCCACTCGAGGTCACCGGCGGAAGGGCGCACGGGCACACCGGCCCTCCCCTCGGAGGCCCGCACGGCCAGCTCGACGGTCGCGACCCCTCGGAAGGCCAGCCGGTCGCGATGTCGGGGGCGACCGCCGACGACGTCGATCACCGGGTAGCGAGCCGCCACCTCGCGGAACAGGACGTCGATCTCCATGGTCGCCAGTGCCGCTCCGAGACAATGGTGGATGCCTCCGCCGAAGGCGATCGGGCGGATGTCGGTCCGGGTGAGGTCGAGCGCGTCCGGCGCCGGGAAGCGGTTCGGATCCCGGTTGGCTGCGCCGAGCATCAGGAACACCGAGTCGCCGGAAGGGATCGTCACCCCGCCGACGTCCACATCCTGGGTGGCGACCCGGTTCGCCAGCTGCAGAGGGGTGTCGTGGCGCAACAATTCCGGGGCGAGGTTGGCGGCAAGGTCAGGCCGCGACCGCAGCAGCTGATACTGCTCCGGTTGGTCGACGAAGCTGACGAGCGCATTGCCGATGAGGTTCGTCGTCGTCTCGAACCCGGCGACGAACAAGAGCAGGAGCATGTCGTTGAGTTCGTCATCGTCGAGGGCGTCGTCGGCTTCGTCGGCCACCAGGGCTCCCAGCAGATCCTCGGACGGTTCCGCGCGACGCCGCGCGATGAGATCGGCGAGGTAGCTCGAACAGAAGGCGTACGCCTCGTCGGCGGCATCGAGTTTCTCCCGCGTCGTCGGGATCTCCAGGCACTGGGTGAGCGCGAGGACCGGGTCGCGGAACTTGGGCAGGTCGTCGGGCGGCATCCCGAGCAACTCTCCGATCACCGCGACGGGAAGGCGGAACGCGATGCGATCCATGAAGTCACCTCCCCCGGTGGCGTCGAAGTCTCCAAGGAGCGCGGCGACGAGTTCCTCCACGCGCGGACGCAGCTCCTCGACACGGCGCGGCGTGAACGTGCGCGAGACCCTGGTCCGCAACCGCGAGTGATCGGGAGGATCGGCCATCAGCATGGTGCGGCTGATGGCCAGGGTCGAGGGGCGGGTGCGCCACGACCGTGAGACGGCGTCCATCGACTCCGCGAAGCGCCGCTCGAACCGCGGATCCCGCAGGATCGAGCGGCAATCGTCGTATCCCGTCACGAGCCACGCGCGCATGCGATCGCTGCGATGCACCGGGGCCAACTCCCGGAGCTGGTGGTAGAGGGGGTGCGGATCACGACGGCCCTCCTCGGTGAAGAAGAGCCCGTCGACCACCTGCTCGGCAGCCGACGCCCCGGAGTGTCCGACCGTGTTGCTGAGCGTCATGGGCGATCCCCCCTCACTGGCCCGGCGTCCCCGTCTTCCGCGCGGGCTGCGCGAACCATGTCGCCGTCGACGGTCGGCGGCGATGCCGCGCGACGGTAGCCAGCAGGTCGCACCCGCGAAAGAGACACCGGTCACGTGGACGAGCCGGTCTCCGCCCACCGCCGTTCGGGGAACCATGCTCGATCGCCCCGGGCGAGGAGCAGGGAGGCGCACGTGCGACCACCGTGTGGATCGCTCCCTCCCACCTTCGGTCGGCATTCGGGCGCAGCCGGGCACGCCGAAGCGACGTGTCGCCTCCCGCTATGTGGTCGGCGAGTTGTCCGCCGCTCGGTCGGCAACGACCTGTTCGCCCATCGTGTCGAGGGTGGCGCCGCGCAGCTTCTTCACGGTGCGGGCGTAGGCCGACGGATCGAGGGTGGCTGCGAGGTCGGCGGCCACCTCGACGGCGCGGTCGAGGAGTTCGTCCTCGGGGACGACCTCGTCGAGAAAGCCCACGTCCACGGCGTCACGGGGCGTGGTGATCCGCGCGTTGGGGAGCGCCCGCTGGAGGTGCCGCCGCGACAGGCGCTCCTCGCTGATGGTGAACGCCCAGCCGGGCAGGACCATCTTGATGGCCACCTCGTTGAGGCCGATCTTGGCCTCGATGTCGGCGCCGATCCGCACGTCGCAGCCGAGCAGCACCAGCGCACCTGCGGCGAGGGCATGGCCGGTGCAGGCGGCCACGACCGGAACGCTCGAGCCGTAGAGGTCGCGCACGAGGTCCCCACCGTCGGCGACGAGGTTGATCGTGGCGCCGAGATCAGAGCCCATCATCACGCCGAGGTCGAAGCCGCCCGAGAACTTTCCGGGGCGGCCGTGCAGCACGACGGCCTTGACCTCGTCGTCGGCCTCGGCCTCGGCGAGCGCCGTGCGGATCGCCGCGATCATGTCGAACGACAACGCGTTGGCCTTGCCGTCGTCGAGATGGAACACGGCCGCGGCGCCACGCCGCTCCACGGAGAATGCGTCGGTCATGCCGCGGACGATAGACGGGGCGCGTCGACGGGGTTCAGACGGGGCGGACGATGATGCCCGCATCGGCCATGAGGTGTTTGGCCTCGGCCACCGTGTGCTCGGCGAAGTGGAAGATCGAGGCGGCCAGAACGGCGTCGGCACCGCCATCGACCACCCCTTCCACGAGATGCTCCAGCGTCCCGACTCCGCCGCTGGCGATGACCGGAACCGACACGGCGTCGGCGATGGCCGACGTCAACTCGACGTCGAATCCCACCCGGGTGCCGTCCCTGTCCATCGAGGTGAGCAGGATCTCGCCCGCTCCGAGTCGGGTGGCCTGGCGGGCCCACTCGACGGCGTCGATGCCAGTGGGAGTCCGCCCGCCGTGGAGGTGGACCTCCCACGCGGCGGGCGTCTCGCCCGCCCGGCGCTTCGCGTCGATCGCGCACACCACGCACTGGGCGCCGAATTCCCCGGCGATCTCCGAGATCAGTTCGGGCCGCTGGACGGCGGCGGTGTTCACACTCACCTTGTCGGCGCCGGCGCGCAACATGAGGCGCGCGTCCTCCAGTGTGCGGATGCCGCCACCAACGGTGAACGGGATGAAGACCTCGTCGGCCACGTGGCGGACCATGTCGACCGTGGTGTCGCGGTTGTCGCTCGACGCCGTGATGTCGAGGAACACGAGCTCGTCGGCGCCCGCGAGGTCGTAGCGGGCAGCCAGCTCGACAGGGTCGCCGGCATCGACGAGGTCGACGAAGTTGGTGCCCTTCACGACCCTCCCCTGGTCGACGTCGAGGCACGGGATGACCCGGGCGACCTTCACGACGAGCTTCCCTCCCGTACCACTCGAAGTGCATCGGCCAGGCCGAACCGCCCCTCGTAGAGCGCTGTGCCGGTGATGATCCCACCGAGACCGGGGATGGCGACCAGGGCTTCGATGTCGGCCAGGGTGGCCACGCCTCCGCTGGCGATGACCGGTGCGCCGGCCAGTTCGGCCGACCGTCGGAGGCCATCCACGTCGGGCCCCTCGAGCATGCCGTCGCGAGCGATGTCGGTCACGACGAACACGTCGGCGGTCGGGAACTGCGCGTAGGCCTCGTCGAGGTCCAGCCCGCTCCCCTGCGTCCACCCGTGCACGGCGATCTCGCCGGCCCGGTGGTCGAGTCCGACCGCCACCGGCAAGATCTCGCACGCAGCCGCGACCAGTTCGGGTTCCCGTACCGCGGCGGAGCCCATCACCACGCGGGCGAGACCCGCGTCGGCGAGGGCACGGACGTCGGCGAGCCCACGGACACCGCCACCGGTCTGCACCTTGCTCGTGTTCGCCACGGCTGCCGCGACGGCGGCGATGACCGGGCGGTTGATGGGATCACCGGAGCGCGCCGCGTCGAGGTCGACCACATGGATCCATTCGGCCCCGGCAACAGCGAAGTCGCGGGCCACCGCGACCGGGTCCTCCCCGTAGACGGTCTCGTCGGCGTACTCGCCCTGGCGCAGTCTGACGACACGCCCGCCGAGCACGTCGATCGCCGGATAGAGCTCCATCAGCCGCTCCCACCGCACACGTCGACGAAGTTGGTCAGCAGCCGCACCCCGGGCGACGAGGACTTCTCGGGGTGGAACTGGACGGCGAACACATTGTCGCGACGGAACGCCGCGTTGATCGTCGCCCCGTACTCGACGGTCGCCGCAACCGCGGCGGGGTCGTCGGGAACACCGTGCAGCGAGTGTACGAAATAGACCCATGCCTCGGGACCGAGCCCTTTGAACATCGGGTCGTCGGGCAAGGCGTAGTCGAGTCGGTTCCACTGCATCTGGGGGATCTTCGGACCGGCCGGAATCCAGCGCACGAGTCCGGGGATGATGTCGAGCCCCTTCGCGTCGGCGTCCTCCTCGGAGGCCGAGAACAGCATCTGCATGCCGACGCAGATCCCGAGGAAGGGGCGACCGGACGCCGCCGCCACGTGGGCGGGCTCTTCGAGACCCGACGACCGGAGCGCGTCCATGCACGCCCCGAACGCGCCGACTCCGGGCAACACGACACCGTCGGCATCGGCGATGACGGACGGGTCGGCGGTGAGGCGGGCATCGGCGCCGCCGCGTTCGAGTGCCTTCTGCGCCGAGTGCAGGTTCCCGATGCCGTAGTCGAGGACAGCGATGAGCGGACGGGTCACAGAACACCCTTCGTGGACGGCACCCCACCAGTGTCCTCCACGCGGACGGCATCGCGCAGGGCGCGCGCCAACCCCTTGAAGGTGGCTTCGATGATGTGGTGCACGTTGCGTCCGCGCACGAGTTCGACGTGGAGAGTGATGGCCGCCGCTGTGGCGAACGAGGTGACGGCATGTTCGGCGAGCTGTGGGTCGAAGGCGGGCTCGCCCAGCGGGAGGCACTCGGGGAGTTCGACGTGCCACTCGACGTGCGGCCGACCGGAGAGGTCGAGGGCCACGTCGACGAGCGCCTCGTCGAGCGGGTAGCGGCCACTCGCGAACCGGCGGACCCCGGCCTTGTCGCCGAGCGCATCGAGGAAGGCCTCCCCGACGGCGATGGCGACGTCCTCCACCGTGTGGTGGGTGTCGATGTGGAGATCGCCCTCGGCGCGAACGGTGAGGTCGAAGCCACCGTGGCGGCCCAACTGGTCGAGCATGTGGTCGTAGAACGGGATCCCGGTCGAGATGTCGGTGTTCCCGCTGCCGTCGAGGTCGACGCGGACCTCGATCGAGGTCTCCTTCGTGGAACGGCTCCGCTCGGCGCGTCGGGTC